>NZ_JBHXJG010000041.1:0-37168 GCF_042723425.1 Streptomyces sp. NPDC058375
CAGCGCCGTCACTACGTGACGGAATGTTGTGGAGGCGCTCCGCGCCTCCACGTCGCTACGCGACGTATTTTTTGTAACGCCGCTCCGCAGCGTTACAAAATAGCTAGCAGCAGGGGGCCGGCTCCCTTTGGCAGCTACACGCTCATGGGGCCCGAAAACCTGCGTTGCCCGGAATCTTAGCCGTCTGAACTGTCGACTTGGCGTCCCCGGTACATCCAAATTATGTAACGCCGTAGAGCCTGACGCATTTTGTAACGCCTACTCTCCGTAGTTATCGCGCGGTCTAGACCTCTCCTGTAGGCAAATTCTGAATCGGAGAAATATTTGGTGCATTCCTAGATTTCAAGTCAATTTCAGAGGAGAGTGCAGCAGGGGGAATTACATTGACGAGGGAGTCTTCGTTTTTAACGTCGAACACCGGCAGAAAGCGCCGGTAAAACCGTTCTTCAGGAGACAACTCCGCCCAGCACGGGGAGTTAGCCGTCCGAGTAGACGTCCAGTGCCGACTCAACGAGGGACTCGGCGTCCTCGCGGATCAGACCTGGCTGGTGGGAGGTGACACGTCGATGCCACGCACACTGAGCTGCATGTTGCCCCAATGCAATGTGCGGAGGCGCCCGCCTTTCAGCAGTCGCTGCAGTGCGTGCGCGGGGCCGCATAGGATGCGGTGCTGACGATCCAACAGCCCGTCCGGTCCGGCCTGGATGCCCGCAGAGCGCCCCTGAACGGTCTGGCTCACTGCCACCGCCCCCCTTCTTGCTGTGTTCGGGGATGGGCCGGTACTCCAACCGGGCTTGGACAGTAACCCTCCGCCCCGGCCAGCCTGCGGAAAAAGCAGGGGCGGGCTGCGGTGGCGAGCGCCATGCTGGTCGCGTGGACGATGACGATCTGCAGCTGAGTCTGCCCCGGCCTCAGTGGTCGACCGCGGAGATTGCGATCTGGGGAGGCACCTGCGAGGACGACCTCACCCTGGCGATGGGCTTCTTGGACGTGGCGGAGATCGCTGCGCGGCACTGGATCTCTCACGGGCCGAACGACGCGCTGCCCATTCCGATCTTGTACAACTACCGGCATAGCATCGAGCTGTCCCTGAAGTGGCTGATCCGTACGGCTGCCCGGTGCGCGGTGCGGGCGGGGTACTGCGGGCCCGAGTACCTGAGCCCCGCCAGGCTGGACGACCGGCTGCACACGCACAACATCAAGAAGCTCGCCGACTGCTTCAACCGGTACCTGGCGCTGCTGAACCTTCCTACCCAAGAGCAGCGCATCGACCCGGAATCATGGAACCAGCTGACCTTGCTGGACAGCGAGGATGCCACGGGCGAGCGGTTCCGGTACGCCGTGGTGGGCCGTGGCAGCATGCGGGGCCGGGCCCGTCCCGAGCAGCAGAACGTGAACTTCTACGAGCAGGTCAACGAGCTCCACCAACTCGCGCACCTGCTATGCCACGGCTATTCGGCACATTTGGGAGTCTTCGAGGACTGGCAGGTGGAGTATTTCGAGGAGATGAGGGACGCCGGCTGCTAGGCCTGCGCCAGTCCTCCCGGAGCCAGCTGCAGACTATCGGCCGGCAGGTCTTCTGTGCTCTGGGGTTGCTGAAAGGGTCAAGTCGCGGGCGGGGTTGGCCAGCAGTTTCGCAAGGAGGGCGAGTACGTAGCCGCGGGGAGGGCCGAGGGCTCCGTCGCTTGGGGAATTCATGCACTGGTGGGTGGCCTGTGCTGTTTGAGGAGCTCGTCGAAGAAGTCGGTGAGGAGCTGTTCGCCGTGCGGCTGCGTGAGCTCCCAGCCGCCGAAGCGGTAGATCTCGTACCTTGCAAGCCGCAGCCGGCGGTCTTCCGCAACCATCTGTGAGTACAGCCGGGGTGAGGCGATGTGGGTGACGTTCCCTTGTTCGTCGGGCGGGTTCTTGTGGCTGTAGTGCTGTACCCCATCGACCTCGATGACGATGCGGGAACCGTCCGGGGGTAGCAGCAGGAAATCCATACGTTGCCGATACAGCGAGCCTGACTGTTTGCCGCTCTTGCGGGTGTACGGGTCGTAGTGGAGGTAGACCTGTGGGATCAGTGCTGGTAGGTCAAGTCCGTCAGGCTGAGCGTAGCGGGCACAGTAGGTGATCAACAGCAGTTGTTCTGGTGGAGAGTCCAGCGACCGGAACAGGCGTCGGTAGAGGGAGCTGGCGGCGGTCTGCTCATCGCTGTCAGGGTCGTAGTTCTTGATCCACCAGGCGATCATCTGGCGCCATGTGAGTCCTTGCGGGGGCAGGGTGTCCGAGAAAATCAGGCAGTTGTCAGCGTTGCGGACGATCTCGACGTCGTTGTTGACCGCGTCCCGCAGCACGATCTCCGGTTTCGTGCCGTCGGCGGCGAAGATCAGGTTCTTGAAGCGGCCTGGTGGTCTCTGTGTGAAGCGGCTCTCGTATTCGAGCTCCTGCAGCTGTTCCAGCGTGTCTCGGGTGGGGCCGAGGATGCTCTCTATGCAGTCCCGGCGTGCCTGCCAGCTGTTGCGCATGTCGTGGTTGCGCCAGTAGGTGCCGAATCCATGCGGCCCGTCGAATGTCCGGAACGGCCATACAGGCGGCTCCAGGGCAAGGCGTTCGAGGACGGCGCGGTGGGCCTTGATGACGAGCTGGACGTTGTCGTCGTTCAGCCGCATGTCTTTGCAGTCGGTTCCGTAGGAGACGAAGTCCTGATGGAGTAGTTGGGTCAGGGTGACGGCCACCGCCAGGTCGGTCTGGCCAGCAGGCGGTCCAATGCGCAGGGACTCGATCAGCTCGACGTTGAGCTTCCATGACTCGGTCCAGTGATCTCTGCTGCTGAAGAGCGCTTCAACGTCCACACCCGCCCCCACGTTGTGTTGTGATCCGGTCCATCGTCCGCTGTAGATGGCTCGGCGGCCAGGGCGAAGGGTTGTGGGGTCGGAGGTTCAGATTTGGAGGTGGTGGCGTCTCGGCCGAGTGGAGGCTGATCTGCTGGTCACCGCGCGATGCTTAACGGGGCGCTCCTAGGGCGTAGTTGCCGCCAGGTGACCGTCGGCTGGCTTGAACACGTCTCATGCGACAGGCGAACTCAGGCGGCTGCGTTGTTTTCAGACGATTGCTGGGCAGAACCTGCTGGCACATTCGGCTGTTCAGTCATGCAGCATGCAAAGGCGGAGTACCGGCAGTTCGCCCAGGATCAGCAGGACGAAGCGCTCGCCCACTTCACTCAGCGCGTCGAGGCGCTCCGTAATGAGCAGCAACGTCGCGAGCAGCAGCTGGACCAGCCTGCTGATCAGAGTGCCTCCTCCTTGCCGTCACCGCTGGCATGATGCGTCGGTGATCGCGAGGCCGCCGGCTGGCGACGGAGCGCTTCTCATGACGAGGTCGTCCGAATTCTGGCACTGCGGCAATTCGTCAGCTGGCTTTCTCTCGCGGACCGTCAGGCTCCGATGCCGATGTAGGAGACGTAGGTGTAGGCGCCCCAGTCCGAGTCGAGTTCGGCGATCACGTCGTCCCAGATGTCCTCGAGGGTGTTCAAGTCGTTGTCGACGAGGGCATCGACGGCGTCGTCCCAGATGTAGCGGACCTGTCGGTGCTGGATCCTCAGGTTGTCGCGGCGGCGTGGTTCGTCGACGGTTGTCTGGTCGACGGGGTGGATCTCGATGCGGGTGCCGCGGCCGCCTCGGTTGAGGTGTTGTTTGAGGGCGCCGGGGTTGGTGAGCACGTTGTGGGCCCGTAGGTTCCAGTAGGCGGTGTCGATCGCTTCGAGGTTGGCCGGGCGGGGGCGCTGGGTGCCGCGGGTCCAGGCGCGGATCGTGGCGCGGGCGGTGTGGATGCCAGCGTCGGCGAGGGCTTGGGGGCCGCCTTTGGTGGTGGTGAGGTAGCGCATGCGGGCTTTCAGGCCGCGGCGGGTGCCGACGGGAGATTTGATTCCGCCGTCGATGATCATGCGTTCGAGGGCGTCTTCGAGGGCGCGGGCGAGAGCGACTTTTCCGTGGGTGTTTCCGGGGTCGCGGTCTGCTCCGTGGTGTCCGAAGTTCTTCCATCCGTCCGTGGACATTTATCGGGCGCTCTTCCTCGGCAGGGGGTACTGGTCCTTTTGTTTCATCTGGGTGGTGAGGCGGCCTTCGGTGAAGACTGTGCGCCAGTCTCCGGCGACGTGGAGTTCGTCGGTGCCGCGGACGCGGACGACGGTCAGGTCGTTGCTGTGGGCCCGGTGGGATTTGTACCAGAGGTTGGCGAATGCTTGGGAGCGGATGATGTGCATCCAGTCGGGTCGGCGGATGTCACGGTTGACGCTTGATTCTCCGATAGTGGAGGTGAATTTCGAGTACATGGCTTTGATGTATTCGACGGTGACGGTGTCGTTGGTTTTGAGGGCGTTGGTGCGGGTCTCGGTCAGGACGCGGCGGAATTTTTCCAGGAGGCCTTCGCTGCTGCCGGAGGTCCAGCATTCGGTGATGTGGGGGGCGTCGCACAGGCCGAGGCGGGCGCAGCGGATCAGGAGGCGGATGGTGGCGTCGTCGAGGACGACGGGGCCGTCTTCGCGGCGGTTGCCGATGGGGTCGGGAAGGTGGGGGTGGTGCCAGGTGGGGCGTGTGGGGAGGTGGTAGATGCCGGAGCGCTTGGGGTCGAAGCCGCCGTGGGGGTCGTGGATGAGGGCGCCGATGGGCAGGTGGGTCTTGAAGGCGGACAGGAAGCTGGCGTTGGTGTCGAGGGCGTGGACGGTGATCGGGGGGTGGGTGCCGTTTTGAAGGGCGTCCATGAGGTGGGCGTTGGTCCAGCTGTGGCGGCCTTCCCAGATTTCGTCGGCGCCGTCTTTGCTCTTTTTCCGGAGGAATTCCAAGGTTTCTGGATAGACCGTGTGCTCGTAATTTCCGCCGACGCGGGTGGCTTCGAACAATGCCATGGCGTTCGGTACGGCCTTTTTCACCAGGGCGTCGGTTGCGGCGGTGATGTCGCCGTCGTGGTTGTGGAGGGCCTCGTCGACGGCACGGGTGATCATGCCGGTGAAGTAGCTGTAGTCCCGGTGTGCGTAGCCGCCGTCGGGCGGGGCGGCGCGGCGGGGCGAGGGCCTGCGTGGGGCGGCGGGAGGGGGTGTCGGGCTCTCGGTGGGCGTGGAGGTCGGGGGCGGGGCGGCGGGGGCTTGGAGGGGTGTTTGCGGGGCTTGTGGGGGCGTGGCGGGGGGTGTTGGGGCGGGGTCGGTGATGCGGGCGTGGGCGAGGTCGGCGTGGAGGGTGAGGGCGGCCTGCGTGCCGAGGTCGCGTTCGGTGATGCGGGCCTGGAGCCGGTCGTCGTTGCGGGTCAGGGTGATGGTGATGTCGAGGCTGAGCGCGGCGATCAGCTGGGGGTCGTCGGTGTCGACGGCGGCGAGGACGGGGAGTTCGTGAGTGCGGGCCAGGTGGGCGAGTGCCTGGGCGGCATCGGTGATCTGGGTCGGGCCGGACAGCGGTAGCCGGGGGTCTTCGGTGGCCTGGAGGCGGTCGACCACGATGAGGGCCAGGCCGGGCAGGTCCGGGACGCTTTCGGCGATTACGCCGGTGGTGAGGTCGGTGCCGTCGTCGATGTAGAGCGGAGCTTGGGCCAGGTGGTGGTGGAGGGCTGCCGCGTCGTCCTGCTCGGTGGGGGTGAGGCGGCCGGCTCGCAGGCGGCGGTAGTCGACGGGCAGGTGCGCGGCGACGATGCGTGCGGCGATGTCGGCGCGGGTGAGTCCGGAGGCTGCGTACAGGACAGGTTGTTGCTGGTCGAGGGCGCCGGTGCGTGCGGCGGCCGTGGCGATCAGGCTGGATCCGGCACCGGGTGCGGCAGCCACGAGGTAGAAGCGGCCGGGCTGGAGGCCGCCGAGGGCGTCGTCCAGGGTGCGGATCCCCGTCGACAGGCCCGTCGGAGCCGTGTTTGTGGTTTCCCCTGTGGGGGCGGCGGTGGGAAGGACCGTGTCCAGGGCTTGGGCGAGTGCGGCCAGCCGTCGCGAGGTGCGCGGCGCGGTCTCGTGGCCGGTGCCGGGTGTCACGGAGGTGGGGGGCGGCGGGCTCTGCTCGGGAAGGGGGGGCGGGGGTGTGACTGGGTCTTGAGGTGTCGTCAGGCCGGGCGTGGGGGCGGGAGTGTCGGCGGCCGGCGAGTCGGCGGGGGGTACAGGCGCGACTTGGGGTACAGGCACTGGATCCAACTGTGGCTCTGAAGACGTGGTGGGTGCAGGTGCCTCTTCGGCGGGGGCGGGTGTCGGCTCGGGGGCGGGCTCTTCGACGCTCTCAGGTGTGGCCGCAGGGGAGGTCTGCACTGCTTGCTGGTCCTCCTCGGACACGACGAGGACCGGGGCTGCTGTGTTGGGGGCGGGATCGGCCTGGGGCGCGGGCGGAGTGGGGGGTCCGTCCGTGGCTGCGGGGAGCAGGACGGCGACAGGGGTGCGGTGGCGGCGCAGGACCTGGGGGCGGCCTTCGGCGCCTTCCTGGATCAGGCCTCCGAGCCTTTTGCGGGCCTCCCCAATGCTGTGGATGGGGGCTTGGGTGAGATCCCAGCCCAGCTCGGTTGCGTGGGCGGGGCTGCTGAGCAGTGCATGGTGCGAGCCGCGGGTCAGGGGTGTGGGGTGCCCCGCGATGGCGGCGTCGATCATCTGTCGCAGTGCGGCGCGGGCCTCGTGCAGCGTCGTCGGGACGGCGGGCGCCTGGGCCTGTGGGGGTTCCGCTTCCGCAGCGGTCGTGACTGCTTCTTGCTCGTCCACCGGACCCTGCGCTGGATTGGGTTGGCTGTCCTGGTCGTGTCGGCGACCGGTGTCTGCGGCGCTCGTCTCGGCTTCTGCGGAGGCGGCGGGAGATGTCGAAAAACTCATGGGCCAGTGGCCTGCCCAGTGCGGAGCCGGACGTGGCGGAGCTGCGGCGGGCTCGTCCGGTACAGCAGCGCCGGACGACGCCTCACCGGCGGTGTGGGATGAGTGCGGGGAGGACACCCGGAAGACTCCTAGAGCAGAATCGGCCAGCGAGTTAGGTCGGCAAGCGGTTCACCGCGGTGGCCTGGCAGCAGGTAGGGAGCGGTCGGCACCAAATTTGTACCGCTAACACTTCACTATACCTGACGGTACATAAGATCTGCCAGGATTATGTACCGCGCCGACGTTTTTGTAACGCCGCGGTTGGAGCTACATCTCAGCCCTCCGTCAAGGTGAGGTGAGGGCGCGCGGCATTGCAGAACCTGCCACCTACTGGCAGCGGGACGCCGCTCGAGTCCGAAGGGCTACCGCCCCAGGGGCGTCAGACCGCACCTGTCCACATTGAGGTTGAGGAAGCGGTGATCACAGGGGCCGTCGTACGGACACGGTGGATACGCCAAAGGGAATCTCGCCGCGGCCACTCGCCCGTGGGATTCATCGCGGCGGAAGCGAGGCGAGATGAGACCGCACGCGCCGGCTGAGCTGCGCTGCGCAACGGGTTTCGCGCACAAGGGCGGCCAGGTTGTGCCACATGGCCTGGCGAATGTCTCGGGGCGTCATGTTGTGGTGGCGTGCGAGAGCCTGCTCCACGGCGGCGACGTTGCCGGGCAGTGGCTGAGCGGAACTGCGGTCGCCGAAGGGATGGTCGGTCTCGGTCAGCACCCGGTCGAGAGGGATGGCCTGCAGCAGAGCGGTCTTGCGTGCGGCAGAGGCGTTGACGGAGAAGTAGCAGCCCAGACGGACGGCGCGGGCAGTCTGTGCCGGGTCGCCCAGCCACCAGTGGAGGATCATGCCGGGGGCCAGGGAGCGTTCCAGCTCGTCCAGCACCTGCTCGCAGGCTGCGTAGCTGTGGATGCTGGCAATGCGCGGAGTGCGGGTGAGCACATCCAGGACACTGCGCAGGGTGGCCTGCTGGCGGTCGATCGGGACACGGCTTTTGCCGTCGAGTCCGATCTCGCTGACCAGCGGTGTGCGGTCGATCAGCTGAGTGAAGGTGTCGAGGTCGAAGCCGGTGTGGCTGCGGGCAAGTCCGGGGTGGGCGCCTACTCCCCAAATGATGCGCTCGTCGTGCCGCTCGACCGCTCGGGCGGCCTCGGGCAGGGAGCGGGTGGCCGCGAAGACAACAGCACCCAGGCCGGCGAGGTCGTCGACCGGGACGCTGGTGTCGATGTGTGCGTGCAGGTCCAGCGGCGGCAGTGCGCTCGTCCTCATGGGTACAGCAGCTCCAGTTCCGCGACACCCCGCCGGCACAGCTCGTAGGCCTGGCGGGTGGGGTAGTCGGAGGGCAGGTTCAGGGTGGTGATGTCGGCTGGGCGCAGGCCGCGGGCGAGGAAGGTGCGCAATGAGGGTTCGACCGACTTGTCGGCCAGGTAGGCGCTGAGGTGTGCGTCGTGGCGAGTGTGGAGGTAGTCGGTGGTGTCCTCAAGCTGGGCGGCGCGGAAGGAGGCGCGGCGCAGCAGGCAGCCGAAGCACACGCCGCAGTGCGTGCGTACGGGGATGCGGTGGGTGCGGTGCCCGGTGTGGGCGCAGGAGTGGGTGCTGCTGAGCAGCCGGGAGGCCGCGCCGGTGCCGACGAATCCGGCGGCCAGGGTGAACATCTCGCCCTTGGTGCGGTCGGCGAAGGGGTTGTGGATGACGGCGTGGGCTCCGGCGTCGTGGGCGATGGCCTCCAGGGTCTGCAGGAACAGCGGGTGGGTGGTGCGGGTGGACACGGCGCCGCGCTGGTCGGGGGTGAGTGGCACGTTGAGAGAGGCGAAGCCGTTCTCCGGGATCCACAGCGGCACCTTCTCCACGGATGCGGCGGCCAGGCCCAGGGCGAGGAAGAGCAGGGAGCGGGTGCGGGTGGAGTACTCGTTGGACAGTTTCGTCCCGGTGGGCTGATGGCCTTTACGGGAGAACCGCAGCGGCTGGTGGGCCTGCGGGGGGCCGTCGATGAGGTGGGCTATGTCGTCGGCGACGGCGCGCTGGATGGGGGCGAGGGTGGTGGCGCCGACGTGGGAGAGCAGCAGATGCCGCTCCGGCCCGAGGCCGTAGCGGGAGTGCAGGGCGCCGACCGCTGAGTCGGCGCCGCCGCTGAGGAGGACCACGCGCCGTATTCCGGGATACGGGGTGTCGTGGATGGTTTCTTGTGGGGTGGCGGTGTGGTGGAAGCGGATCGACCAGCGGTCTCCGGAGAGGAAGCCCAGGAGGGTTTCGAGGCGTTCCCGCACTGCGTTCCAGCGGGCCGGGGCGTAGACGGGTACGTCCAGTTCGAAGGTGCGTTGGGTCCAGTTGGAGCGGTTGGCGCGGCGGCGGGTGGTGCGGTCGGCGGCATAGACCAGCGCGGCGAGGCGGACCAGTTCGATGTTGGGTTCGGGGACGGGGCCCAGTGCTCCCAGGCATGGTCCGAGGGTGGAAACAAAGGAGCCGCCCGGGCCAGGTGGCCACCAGAAGGTGGTGGTGCCGTCGGGCTCGGGTCGGGAGGTATCGGCGTCCAGGCGCAGGGTGTAGGCGGGCATCAGGGCTCCATCCAGATGGACCGCATCGTCTCGATGCCTTCTTCGACGGCTCGGGTGATCTCGGCGGTGCTGGGGCCGGTGATCGTCAGGGGGGCTCGGTCGACCAGGGCGCGTGCGGTTTCGCGGATTTGGCGTTCACCGTCGGCGGTGGCCCAGGCGGGGCGGGAGCCGTCGTTCATCTTCGAGGCGGCTTCGCCGAGGATCGCTTCGGAGATGGTCAGGGCCAGGGTTTCCCGGACGACTTCCTCGGGGTTGGGGGGTGTGCTGTCGGTGCCGGCCTCCAGGACCCACTGGGCCACTTCGCTGGCGACGAAGCGGCGCTCCTCGTCCTCGATGGTGCCGTCGGCGAGTGGCCCGCAGGCGGCCTCCACGATGCGACGGGCCCAGTCGATCGGGTCGTCGGCTACGGCCTGCAGTTCCGCGTAGTCGAGGCCGAGCTCCTGCAGGGCCTGCTCGTTGCCCGTGCGATAGGCGTAGGCCGCGGCCGCGGCGCGGCCGGCCGTGCGGGAGGACTGGGCGACGGTGCGCTGTGCCCCTCCCCCCGTGCGGCCTCCGGCGTCGCCGGGCGCTCCGCCCGCGCCGCCGCCGGGGCCGTCGGCGTGGCCGCCGGAGCGCCGGAACAGGTCCAGGGCGGGGGCCAGTTGGTCCGCATTGAGCTGGGTCGGGGGTGTGCCGGGACCAGAGCCGGCCAGGGCGTCGAGCCACTGGGTGATGTTGTGCTGCAGCTGTTTGCTGGCCGGTGTGCCGTTTCCGGTGTAGGAACCCTTGGTTCCCATCAGGGGCGGCTTCCTGTGCTCAGGGCGTGCTCCAGGGTGCGCGTGATCCGGGCATGGTCGGCCGGGGCATGGGTCTTCCAGTGCTCCAGCACGCTGCGGAAGGCGGGGTCGGCGGCTGGGAGAGTCAGGATGGTGGCCGGCTCCAGTTCGCCGGCCGGGACGGACTGCAGGAGCCGAGCGGCCCGTTCGGCGGTGGCCGGGTAGGCGGTGACGATACGGACCAGGCCGCGCACGGCCGCGCTCTGTTCGGCCGGGCGGTCCCGGCCTGCCCGGCCGAGGTACTCGACCAGGCTCAGGGCGTCGTCCTCACCGAGTGCTTCGATGTCGGCGTCGGTCACTCGGTGCTGGTCGAAGCGCGCGGTGGACAGCAGGTTGGCCGCGATGTCCCGCAGCCGGCCCGGCAGTCCGGCGTCGAGAAGCTGCTCGCCGGAGAACGCAGCCGCCAGGTAGAGGTAGGGGGCCAGGTCCACGGTGCCGAGGCTCGGGGAGAGTTTGGCCCATCGGACCAGTTCGTCCTCGAAGGTGACCGGCTCGGTCTCGTCTTCGTCCGGCGCCGGGTTCTGCTCTCCTGTCGAGGGGACGTCGTCGTCGGGCGAGGGGCCGGTGTCCCGGGCTGGCTGGGGTTCGGGGGCGGGACGGCCGGCGGCCGCTTCCAGCTTGGCCATCCGGGAGCGCAGTTCTCCGCGGGCCAGCCATCCCAGGACGGTGGTGAAGGCGTCGGGCAGGAGCTTCTCCAGCACCATGAGCTTGGCCACGATGTCCGCCTCCAGGAGGATGCCGCGGTGGTCGGCGACGGACTGGCGCACCCGCAGGTCGTTGAGGAAACGCTTGATGCGGCGGGGGCTGCCTTGGAGCTTCTCGTAGAGGATGGGCGTCATCCGTGAGGCAAAGGCCAGTTCGGCGGAGATGTCGTTGCCGTTCACGGTCGTGGCCAGATTGTCCAGCAGACCCTTGTCCCGGCGCAGGCGTACGCAGGCCGCGATGTAGGGGGCGAGCTCCTCGTCGGGCAGGCGCTGGGAGAGTTGCAGCAGGACGAGGAAGGCCTCGGTGTCGAAGCGGCTCAGGGTGGGCAGCGGCACCGTGGTTTGCACGATCTTGTGCAGGTAGAGGCTGGCGGGTTCCTCGAAGTACCGCTCTTGTGCTCCCTGTTGTGTGCTGTTGGGGTCCGGAAAACGGTCGCGCAGGGCGTCGGCCACCCGGTGCTCGTCGGCGGCGACGACGAACGCCATCTTCGGCACCGCCAGGAACAGCCGGATGGTCTCGAGTGTGTCCACGACCGTTTCGGGCAGGCAGCGGTCGAGATCGTCGACGAGGACGACGACGCGCTTGAGGTGGCTGAGCTCGGCGGACTCCATCAGCGTGCAGAACTCGCTGCGGAACTCCTCCAGTCCGCGGGACGGAGGGTCTGCAGCGTCGGCGTCCTGGCTGCTGGACTCGGTGTTGATCAGACTGGTGAGGTCGTCGACGGAGGGTAGCTGCAGGGTCAGCGACGTCTTCGCCGCCACTTGTAGGGCCTTGGCCCAGTCGACCCGCCGACGCAGCGTGGTCAGGACCGCCCGGGCACGGCTGCGGACCTGACCCGGCTGTTCTTTCCGGGCGAGTTCGGCGGCGACGGCGCTGAGCACCTCGCCGATCAGGGTTTCCTTGGCGCCGACACCGGGGTCGTAGCGCCACGGATCCGTGCTGATCACGAGCACGGTGGCGTCGGTCCGGGGTTGCGGGGCGAGCTCGTCCTCGATCAGGCGCAGCACTGTGGTCTTGCCACTCCCCCAGGCACCTGAGACCCCGACAGTAACCGGGTCGAGGGCGTCGTCGAGTACGGCCTGGACCACGGTCTTGGCCACCGCATCGAACGACAGAAGATCCAGGTGTGTCGGCTCGTCCGACCACAGCTGTGCAGACATGTTGCTCTTGCCCATCCCCCGGGCCTGCGACCTTTTCGTCTCAGGCGGTCCCCACACCAGCACCGCGCACCAGGGTTTCTCCGAACGCGCACTGAACGCACACAATAACTCTCGTTTCATCCTCAACAACAGCAAGGGAACCATTCGTTGCGGATACCACTGGGCATCACGATCTTCGGCTCGCTTTATCCCCGGGGCTTCATGGGACGAGCTGGCCGACTAACCCGGCCGCATCCGCGATCAGCGACCGGGAGAATAGTGCAAGGTCGGTCTGCGGCACCTGCCACAGAGTGGCAGGTTGGACACAACGAATCATGATCATCCGCAGGGTGGGCGTGAGCGCGGCAGCGAGGCCGGCGGTGCGGGTCGGTCAGGCCGAGCACCGCGCCGATGTCAGGCTGCCGTCCCAGCAGGCCCCGCATAAGCTTCACCGTCCACGAAGTCGGCTTCATCCACGAGCGGGCACGGTGGGCAGGGACATCCAGCGGCAGGCGATGTCCGCGTTGTGATCGCCAAGAAGCAGGAGGGGCACAGTCGACGCTCAGCTTGTGGTCGCCCACGCTTCGCCCATGACGCCGCCGTGTCCTACGGGTGCTTCACGCCATGCCGATGTGCTTCAGCAGGCGGCGGGTGTCGGGAGAGGTGTCTTCGAGCGTGTGGCCGTGTTCGAGGCTCTTGAAGACGACGGCGGTCTTGGGGACGCGGTCGGCGTGGAAGGTGGACCAGGTGCGGCAGGTCGGGCAGTCCCGGCCTATCAGGAACGGGCGCAGCAGGTGCAGCGCGCCGTCGGTGTCACGGAGGTAGAGGCTGCCGGTCTCCAGGTCGTTGCTGGATGAGGTCATGGTGCGGGTCGGGACGACGGGGTGGTCTCCGGCCAGTTCCCGGTATTCCACGCGGGCGCTGCGCGCGAAGGCGTCCCAGCGGACGTCGGTGACTTCCAGCAGGGGCAGGTCGGCCAGGAAGCGGGCCCGTTCGATCAGGCGGGTCAGGTCGGCGAAGGCGACGTCGATGGCGTGGGGCAGATCGATCGGGTCGATGCGCCGTAGGTGTGCCTGGTCGTTGCGGCGCTCGCTCAGGGCTTGGCGGGCCTTCTCGGCGTCCTGATGCGCCAGCAGGGTCCGGATATCGTTGAGGGGGTGGGCTGGGGGAAGGTTGTTCAACTGCTTACTGGTCGCGGCTTCGTTGAGCACATTGACCCAGTCTCCGAGCCCCGGGCCACTGCGGCCGCCGGCGAGTTTGTCGCGGATTGCCTTCATCGCCCCCAGGGTGATCTGTCGGGCGTGGGTGAGGGCGAGGACGAGCTGGGCGATGTAGCACAGCAGTTCCTCGGCAGTGTCGAGGATCGCGGCGTAGGCGGCCTGGGCATCACCGGCACTGATGCGGGCCTCGGTCTCGCGCCAGCGGTAGGCGATGGGATAGGGGAAGCGAGTGCGGACGCTGTGGCCGAGGTCGTCGAGCAGTGAGGCTGCCTCGACCCGCAGCCGCAGCGCACGGCCGGAGTCGATGACTCGGGCGCGTGCCTGGGCCGCGGTCTTCTCGAGGAAGACGGACTCGATCACCGAGTCCGCATCCTGTTGCCACTGTTTGAACTGCTGCTTGGCGGCCGTCAGTTCGTCGAGGGCCTTGGTCAGTGCCTCGTCGGGCTGCGGAACAGGCAGCGTGGACAACGCTTCCATACTGGCGGTGGCCAGGCGTGGCCCGGCCAGGCTCAGGGCGAGCGGGGTGCGCAGGAACATGGCGATGAGGCGGGCCTGTGGCCGGGAGAGCGGCGTGGTGGGCCGCAGGATCACCACTTGGTCGGATACGGCGGCGGGCAGGTCTTCTTCGCTGACCTCGGCGGTGAAGAAGCCGTACGGGGGCACCGTGATCGGGGCGATCAGGCGGCGGATCACCAGGTCCCCCGCGGCAAGTTGCTGATCGGCGGGGATGATCGCCCACTGGGTTTCCTCCGACGGAGGGGCGATCGTTCCGTCCCTGCCGATGTCTGGCGGCCTGATCATGCGCACTGCGTCGGGCTTCTTCGGGGAGGACAGCCGCTCGCCTCGTTTGAGGTCTGCGTCCCTGAAGGGAGCGCGGTGGAACGTGAAGAGATCGCCGAGGGCATTGACGGCTCCGAAGCCGGCAAGGTCTTCGCGGCGTTGGAGGATGTGCGGGTCGAAGCGGTCGAAGTAGAGACCCTGTTCGGGGTCGGGGATCTCCCGCAGGACATAGCCGTACTCGCCTCTGCCGCCCTGCCGGTGAAGCAGTCGCTCGAAGTCCTTGATGACAGCCGTCTCGTCGGGGCGGGGGCGAGGCACTTGGAAGAGTTTGAGGACAGGGCTGGTCTGCGCGCGGGCCCGCAGGAAGGCAACCGCTGATTCCGCGTGTGGGGAAATCTGCGTGAGCATGCCGGTCCCGTAGGCGAGGAGCAGGATGTCCCAGTGCTCGGCGACCCTGGTCCGCATCTCGGCGGCCCAGGGCTGCTCCGAAACCCACGGGTGCGCCGGCAGCAGCACCGCCATCACGGAGTCGGGGGATGGCGGTCGGCATGCGGCCATGACGTCGACGTAGTGCTCCGCGCGACCAGCTGTACGGCGCCTTTCCGTGCCTGTTCTTCGTTCCCAGGTCGGCACGAGGAACAACGACCCCTGGCTGAGCAATTCCGTTGTGCGCTGGGCTAGTTGCTCCCATGACGGCTCGCACACGCTCTGCCAGCCGTCCGGCGCCCTGAAGGCCAGCTCGCTGGCTAGCGGGGAACTGCTCAGCACGGTCGGCGCGCCCTGGGCAAACCGCTCGAACCCGATGCCGACTAGCTGCTCGCCCAAGGACGACAACTGCGCGATCTCCACCACGTCTCCCCCACACCCGGCGTGCTTTCCTCTGCGGAGGGGAGCCTAGAGGCCTGCCGAACATCGGCGCACTCGGCGCGGCATTGCGCATGCCGGAGACCGGCTCGGATGTGCTCCTTACACCAAACCGGGTTGCTCTCACCGTCAGGGCCCTCGAACCGCGCCTCGCCCCGAGCAGCCCGGTCACGGCCGCTGCATACCCAGTGCCTTGTCGCATCACTGGACACCGGCATCCATCCACACGACCGGCGCACCGTAACTGCTACTCCGCTAGCCGTCCCGATTCTCGGAGGTGGCGGGCGGTACAAACCTGGCCACCCTGCCAGTTGCCAGCAGGCGGTTCCGACCGGCTGACAGCGCTTTCTCACAAATGGAACCTGGCGCACAGAGTCCGCTGCCGGGCCTGTGCGCATTTGCGGGCGCGTGCCGCACGCTGCTCATCCGCGGCGACGAGGGGCTTGCGCCCCGGCTTCGACGGTGTGCCGGGCCAAGTGAGCGAGGACCGCGTGGTTGGCCTCCCAGCCGTCGGCGGTCTTGGAGGTGATGCCGAGGTGCACGGGGTCGTTGGCCGGGTGGGCGTCGAGCAGTTCGGGGATTCCGGCGCGGGCGACGACGATGCAGGCGTGCCGGTGGCGCGAGGTGAGGACGCACAGGCGGCCGGCTTCCAGGTGGAAGGCGGAGGCGTCGCCGCGGCCGGAGAGGGGGTGCAGGACGACGGTGACGCGGAATTCGGTTCCTTGGAGCCGGTTGGCGGTGTCGACGGTGATGCCGTGCAGTGTGGGGTACTGGCGGGCCAGGAGCGCGCGGATCTGGTGGGCCTGGATGCGGTGGGCGGTGCCGATGGCGATGTCGCGAGGCTCCAGGACATGCCCGTCGGGGGCTTCTTCGCATGTGGTGACGGCTACCCGGATCAGCAGGCGTTCGGCGACGGCCAGGACGGTATGGAGGGCTTCGGTGTCGGTCCGGTGGGTGATGCGGGCGGGCAGCTCGAGCAGGGCCCAGCCGGTGCGGGCCGCTGTGTCGATGGCTGCGTCGGCGGGAGTGCCCATGCCGGTGGCCGTGAACTTGAGGGTTCTGTCGTTGTCGCTGCTTCCGGCACGGAAGGGGGTGGCCGGGTAGAAGGCGCTCCTGATCAGGGGGACGGCTGCGGGTGGCAGCCGCCAGGACACGGGCAGGGAGTGGACGGGCAGGTCCGGGTTGTTGTCGAGCAGGACGGTGGCCGCGCTGTTCAGGGGGTCGTGGGCCAGGCCCTTGGAGCGGGGGGTGTCGACCGCGGAGAAGGGGTCCAGTTGCCCGGGGTCCCCGACGAAGAGGGTCCGGCCGAAGAGGGGGGCGGTTCGCAGGAGCACGTCGGAGCGCATCTGGTAGGCCTCGTCGATGATCGCCCAGGGCCATTGGCGGTCGGTGACGGTGGCCCATTTCATGGCGGTGGCCACGATGACGTGGGCCGACTTTTCGAGGTCCTGGATGCGGGTGCCGGTGCGGACGTTGGGGTGGGCGGGCAGGTCGGCGGGGAGCGTGTGCTCTGCTGAAGCAAGCCGGCCAATGGTCAGGTGGGGGTGGGCGCGGGCGAGTCGCCGGACGAGGTGGTCGACCTGACTTTTGGTCTGGGCCATGACGGCGCAGGGGGCGCCGGTGTGCGCGAGCGTGCCGGCGGCCTGGACGACCAGGGTGGATTTTCCGGCGCCGGGCGGGGCATCCACGACGAGCCCGCGGTGGGTGAGGGTGCGCACTGCGTTCAGGATGGTGCGGGTGGCCTGGTCCGTCTGCTCCTGCGGGGACGGCTGGTGCGGGGGTGTCACTTTTCGCTCTCGTCCCCGTCGCTGTCGTCCCGGTGGTCGCGAGGCGGGCCTCCGTGAGTCCAGGGCGTGTGCTCGCGTGCGGGGAATTCCGGCAGTTGGTAGTGGTCCGGTGCCTGGGTGAGGACGAGGAAGTCGCCGGCTTCGGGCAGGACGGCGTGGGTGGGGCTGATCACGCGGCCCATGCCAGCGGTGATCTCGAGTTCGACGAGGGTGGTGTCGTCTTCGTACGTGATCTCGCAGAGCCGGTAGCGGGCGTTGCGGCGCAGGTGGCAGGCCATCAGCTGGCCGGGTTCCATGTGCACGGGGTCCGTGGTGGACAGGGTGAAGCGGGGCCGCCACCGGGCGCGGCCGGTGGGGCCGTGGACGACGCGTTCGAAGTCGGTCGCGGTGACGGTGCCACCGAAGGCCTCGCCGGTGGTGCGCAGTTCGGCCCGCACGAAGGGGTCGTCGGCTGCGCGTTCGGCGGCGAAGGTGGCGACCGCGTGTTCCGTTTGGGCCAGGCGGACGGCGGCTGCGACAGCTTGGTCGCGGGCCGGGCGGGGGCGTCCGTCCCGGGCCAGGTGGCTGCATTCGTCGCTGAATACGGTGCGTTCGTGGTCCCAGCGGCGCGCGGTGCCGCGGGCTTCGGGGAGGGCCTGCAGGAGCCCGTAGGCCTGCCACATACGGTCCCAGGTGGGTTGCAGGTAGGCGGCCAGCAGGCGCTCGAGTTCGTGCAGGATGCGGGCCTGGTTTCCTTCTTCGGCCTGGGCGAAGGCGTGGAACAGGGGCGCCAGTTGGTCGTTGTCGAAGGCTGCGTCGGTGGCGGGTCCTGCGGACCGGTGGGTGGTCGGGTCTTCTGCCTGGTGGGCGGCGTCGCGTCCCGAAGTGGCATGGAGGGGCGGGTCGATCCAGGCCAGCAGGGTGGCGAGGTCCTCGTCCTCCAGGGGGCTTTGGCCGGTGATCCAGTGCATGCCGAGGAAGTCGGTCATGGGGACGAGGGCGGCGGAGCCGGGGATGTCCGTTCGGTCGGCGAGGTAGGTGAGCCAGTGCCCCAGGCGCTGCACGGGCCGCGAGGCGGGCGTCTGGTCGTCGACGGTGCGGAACCTCAGGTCGTCTCCGAGGTCTTTCAGGTGCTGCACAGTCTGGGGGTTGGGGACGAGGATCTGCGGGGCGTCGGTGTAGCGGTGGCGGGCCGGTTTGTTGGCGGTGGCGGGCAGGTGCTCGGTGTGCTGGCGACGTGTGTCGATGTAGGTGGTGACGGTGTCTGCCAGGGCGGCGAGCACGGGCAGGGTGCTCCCCCAGGGGGGTGCGACCAGGAGCTGGGGGCGATGCGGGGCGGTGCCCAGCATGACGGCCAGCGGTCGTGCGGCAGGCCCGGTGCTCTTCAGCGCCAGGAGCATCAACGGCTGGTCGCTGAGGTGGAGATGGCGCAGTCGGCTGGTGCGCTGGACGTTGCCGGTGGCGGCGGCGCGCATCCGTAGGAGGGAGGACAGCTGACTCATGCGCGGCCAGTGCGGAGGTCTGCGTGGATGCGGTCTGCGTGGCGCAGGGCCTGGGTGATGTCCTTGTGGTCACGTGAGGGGTGCAGGTGGCCGTCGACCAGGGCCAGGGCGGTGGCAATGGTGTCGATTCCGGCCAGGTCCTCACCGACAGCGGTACCCAGAGCCTCGACCCTGCCCTGGTTGCGGGCCTCGGTGCGGCAGTGGAAGGCCAGGTCGCAGTGGTGGCGGCAGCCGGGGGTGTAGTGGGGGCGCGTGGTGGCGAGGTCGGCAGCGAGGTCGCCACGGGGGCGGGTCGGCGTCTTGTCCGGGCCGGGAGCCAGATCGAAGGTGGTGTGGGGCGGGAGCCGGTCCAGCAACTCGGGCAGGCGGTGGAGTCTGCCGAGGTGGCGGCTCAGGTTCCTGATCTGCGTGCGGGCGTTGTGAGGTGTGGCGGTGGGGTGGTGGGAGAAGTTGCGCGGGTTAACCAGGACCACGGTGTCGGAGACGCGTTGCGGTGGCAGGCCGTCGTCTTGGAGGAGTTCACGCAGGGCCAGGACGTAGGCGGCGGCCTGAGTGAGCGCCGCGGCGACCTTCGCGGGATCGGGCTGCCCGTGGATGACGGGGAAGGACTTGATCTCGACGATGTGGAAGTTGCCGTTGTGCTGGAAGGCGATGACATCCGGCTCCAGGTAGACCGAGTGGCCGGCGACGGTCAGCCGCAGGACGGGGTGGTCTAGCAGAGTACGGGGCTCGGACTTGCGGCGTGCCGCGCTGAGGACGAGGTGGCGGGTGCGGGCGTGGCGGATCCGCAGGGGGGATGTGTCGTGGTCGCTGCCGACGCTGTTGACGTCCGCGTAGGCCACCTCGGACAGGGTCAGTCCCAGGGCTTCTCGGAGCAGGGGCACGAGGGGTGTCCCGCCTCGGCTGGTGACCTTGCGTTCGAAGGCGAGGCCGTAGTCGAGGGCGAGTGGGGACTTTTGCAGCGGTCTGCCGTGGCCCAGATGGGCGGCGAGGGCGTCCTTGTCGACACCGGCCGCGTCGATCACCAGCCGGCGCTCGCAGCTCGGGTTGGCGGTCAGAGCGGCCAGGGTGCGCGCATTGTGCGGGACGGGTGGGGCGGTTCCCCGCAAAGCGCCCAGTCGCGCGTCGAGTGAGCTCACGGTTTTCCTTGGAGGGGCGGGGCACAGGTCGTGCAGTCGCAGAGGGATTACGAGGTGCGGCGCAGGCGGGTGGTGTTGCGCAGGATGTTGCCGAAGATCTGCTCGGCGTCGCCGAGTTGGCGGCGTGCGCGCCGGGCAGCTTCGACGCGGGTGTCGGCGTCGTCGTCGGCGTGGATCTCCAGTTCGGCCGCGGCGGCCCTACGCAGCGCGTCCAGGTCGAGCGGGCCCCGGACGCTGCCGTGGATGTCGCGACTGTACTGACCGAGGAGTTGCTCGATGGGCTGCGGCAACGGAGCGTCTGCCGCGAGGCGCTCGGCGGCTTCCACCAGCCGCAGGGCAGAGGTGAGGACGTGGACGCGCTGGCTGAGCGGCCCCACGATGCGCTGCTCCAGGGGCCAGGTGCTCAGAGCAAGCAGCCCGCGGGCCGGTGAGAGCAGGTCGGCGGTCAGCGCGGAGCAGATGTAGTACGGGCGGGCGTAGGGGGCGGAGCGGAAGGAGCGCTCCTCGTCACGGCGCAGGGTGGTCAGGCGTGCGGTGTTCAGTGCGCCGGAGAAGAAGGCGTGTCGGACCTGGCTGAGCAGTTTGGGCGCGGCGGGGACCGTGAGGAGGGCCAGCGCCTCTCGGACCTGGTCGCGTACGGGCAGGACGCCCGGGTTGTCCACGGCGGCCGGGGGTACTGCGGGTTCCGGCTGGGCCGGCGGGTCGTCCTCCAGGCCGCACAGAACGTTCCAGGCACGTTGGGTACGCCTGAGCTCTTCGCCCAGGACGCCCGCTTGAGCTGTGTCGTGTTGCGTGAGCGCCTGCCGGATCGCCTGCTGCAGGTGTTGCATGCGTTCCTCGAGTGCGACCAGATGCTCTTGCATGCCCGCACAGTAGCAGCCCACCTGGGTTTTCCTGTTTATTCCTGTTTTCGTGTACAGTCCCGGCCCGTAAGGCACCACTGGTGCCCTCCTACGCCTCCCTTCGGAAGGGCGCATGAAGGCATGAGCAGACTGCTCCACACCTCCGACTGGCACTTGGGCCACTCTCTGTACGGGCATACGCGCGAAGAGGACTTCGACGCCGTCCTGGCCGAGATCGTGGACATCGCCCGGGAGAGCCGGCCGGACCTGATCGTCCACAGCGGCGACCTGTTCCACACCTCCCGTCCCACCGTCCTGGATTTGTTGCGTGCCATGTGTGCGCTGTACGAACTCTGCGATGTCGCCCCCACTGTGGTTGTGGCCGGCAACCACGACTCCCCCGGGTACTTCGAGTTCCTGAACCTCGTGAGCGGTCCCTCCCGGGGCAAGGGCCTGTTCTTCGTCGACCGGGTCCGCTCGGCGCGCGAGACCGTTTTTTCCTTCGACGCCTGCGGCGGCAAGCAGCGCATTCGGCTGGCGGCCATGCCGTTCGTGCATCCGAACCGGTTCTGGCCAGCCTCCTCCACCTCCGGCATGACGCCCGCCGACTACGCCGAGGGGATGCGCGGCCTGCAGGCAGAGCTGATGGAGGCTTTGCGCGAGGGTTACGACCCCGACCGGGACGTCCTGCTGTTCGCGGCCCACGTGTACATCGCCGGCACCACGCGCTCTCCGAGCGAGCGGGCCGTGCACGAGGCCTTCGAGGTCCCCGCCGCGGATCTTCCAGAGGTCTCGTACGTCGCCCTCGGGCACATCCACCGTCCGGGTCCGGTGCCGCCGGGCCTTGCGTCCGCCGCCCACTACGCCGGCAGCCCGCTACCCATGGACTTCGGCGAGGCCAACGACGCCAAGAGCGTCGTGATCGTCGACGCCGATCCCGGACGCCAGGCGAAGCCAACGCCCCGACGCCTGTCCAGCGGACGCCGACTGGCCAACTTCACCGGAACCCTGGAGGAGTTGAAGGCTGCGTCCGCCCAGTACGACGGGACCTTCCTCAAGGCGGACATCACCGGTGAGGAGCCCGGCACGCTCCTCACCCGGGAAGTCTCCGAGATCGTCCCCAAGGCGATCCTAGTGGGGCCGGTTCGAGCGCGGGGGGAGGCTGCCGATGCGGCTCTCGACGAGGTCCCTGCCGACGAGCCGGATCTTCCCGACGCATTCCGCGCCTACCTGGAGCGCGAGGGGATGAGCAGTGCTGCTGCCGCTCCCACCGTGTCCGCGTTCACCCAGCTGCTCAACGAGATCGACGACGAGACGCCGTCGCTGACCCCAGTTGAGGAACAGCTCCGCATCGCGCTGAGCGATACCTGGACGGAGGCATCGTGAGGCCTTTGCGACTCACCTTCACCGGAGTGCGCAGCTACCCCGGCGAGCACACCATCGATTTCACCAACAAACGCCTCGTCGCCATCTTGGGGGCTACCGGCGCGGGCAAGTCCACCATCCTCGAGGCAATCGTCTTTGCCCTGTACGGGACCTGCTCGTGGTCGAAGAGCAGCCGGGACCTCATCAGCGAGGGGTGTCCCAGCATGCACGTGACGTTCGAGTTTTCGGTGAACGGGCGTGCGTGGGTCGTGCGTCGTTCACAGCATGCGAACAGCACCAGGCCGCGGGCGATGCTCAAGCCCTTGGACGAGAATCCCGACGGGCTGCGGTACGACAACAAGGAAGCGGTGACGAAGGCGGTCACTCGGATCATCGGGCTTGACCGGGACGGCTTCGTCAGCACCGTCCTGCTGCGCCAGGGCGAGTTCGACGCCCTCCTCAAAGCGCCCGGTGCCGTCCGTGCAGACATCCTGCGCCACGTCTTCGGCATTAACGAACTCGAACGCGTACGCACACTGGCCAGCACCCGGCTGGAGCGCTTGAACACGCAGATCACCGAGGCTTTGCGGGAACGCAATCGCCTCTTGCCGGACCCCCATGCCGCAGCAACCCAGGCGTCGCAGGACGTGGAGCGTACCCGTGGCACGGCTGCCCGCCGGCGCGAGCGGCTGGATGCCCTGCGCAAGGCCCAGGACCGGGCCATCGGCCACAAGCGCCGCAAAGCCGACCTGGACAAGGCCTCGCACATGCTGCGTGAGCGCGCTGTTGCGGATGCAGGTATCAAGATGGCCGCACTGGCGCGGGCGGAGAAGGAGCTCGATGCCGAAGCGACCGCCCTCAAGGAGGACGGGAACGGCCTGAGCAAGGCTCTGGACACCTCGCAGGGCGTCCTCGACACCGCCGCAAAGGCCGGTGACACCGTCCGGGCCCTGTCCGGCGCGCTGGCCGTGCTGTCCCAGCTGCCGGGCCGTGCAGCCGGCCTGGACACCGTGGCAGAACGACTGAAGCAGGAACAGCTTCAGCACGATGAGCACGAGCAAGAGCACACGCAGGCACGGCAGGAAGTCACCGAGCGCAAACAGCTCCTCGCGGCTCTTTCGGAGAGGGCCGAGCAGGCCGCGCATACCGTGAGCGAAGCCCGCACGCATGCCGACCAGGTCCAAGAAGCCGTGCGCTCGGCACTGCAGGAGGCGCAGGGCGCGGCCGGACATCTCCAGGCACAGCGCACGGCGCTCGAAGCTGTGGAGGAACTCCGCGGCAAGAGCGCCGACTTGGAGAACGAGCTGCAACAGCGGCGGGACGCTCTGACAGCGTCCCAGGACGCTGTTGCGGCACTGAAGCGCGGGGATGCGGCCCATGCGGCAGGTGCCGATCTGGCGCCCGGCGATGCCTGCACGGTGTGCGCCCGGCCCGTCCCGAGCGACTTCACTCCCCCACCATTGCCGGACAGCAAGGCACTTGCTCGAGCCAAGGGCAAGGTCACCCCGCGCGTAAAGGCCGTCAACGCGGCGGTGGACGCGAAGGCGGAAGCAGCCGCCCATCTGAAGGGGGCTGAGGAAAAGGCCGACAAGCACCGCCGCGGACACCTGACCGCCCTCGAGAGCCTGGCCGCAGCTCTGGGCCAGGTGCAGGAACTGGTGGACACAGCGCCCCCGGCAACCGCGCAAGCCACGGCCGCGGCCTTGGGCAGGCTGCACCGGCAGACCGCCGTGCAGGCGCATGCCCTTGCCGAGGGCGATCCCGTGGGCCGGGCCCAGGTCACCCGTGCGGTCAAGGAGCTCCTGCAGCCGATGCGGGACGCGGAAGGAGAGATTCTCGCGGCCCACACGAGCGCCCACACCGAGCTGGCCACGGCGCAGGCCGAGAGCGAGGCGGCCCAGGCCGATCTCAAACGCCAGCGCGCCCGCTTGCAGCGCGAACGCAAGCGACTGGACAAGACCCAACTGCAGTACGAGAAGGATCATCAGGCGTTGCTGACGGAGATCGCAGGACTCCCCGCATCGGCTCGCCCCGCACAGGCCTCCGAGCGGCAACTCCCCTGCCCGCAGGATGTCGCCTCCTCGCACGACGCTGCCAGCCGCCGCCTTGCCGAGCTCGATCAGACGACCCAGGACCGCGACGCAGCCCGGCAGGCCCTCGCTGTACACGACAAGGAGCGGCAGGCCCTCGAAGCGCGCCGCCGACGCACGATCGAGACCCCCGCACGCAACCTCATCAAACACCTGGAACGGTGGGCGGACGCAACCACCGAGGCCGCCAACCTTCTCGGCGACGAGCCGTCCGCCGAGCTGCCGCCTGTCCCGGACGGGAGCGACCTCGCCGCTGTCGACGCCTACGCCCTGGCCCTATCTCCGTTGGGGCAACGCCTGGCCGGTGCGCTGGACCAGGCCGCGTTGCAGGCCGGGGCCGAGATCAGCGAATTCGCGGCGAAGCTGGCCGGCGAGGCCGGCGCCACCGCCGACGAAACCGACTCCGCCCCCGGCTTCCTGGTGCCGGATAACAGCGACCCGCTCGACCCCGGAGTGCTCTACCCGCTCAGTCGCAACACGATCCAAGCGGAAGCCGCGCACGACACAGCCAAGGCTGTCCTGCGCACCGCACAGTCCCAGATTCCCTACTACGACAAACTGACCACCGCCCTCGCAGCCGCGGAACACCAGGTCACCGCGTGGCAGAGCGTGCGCGACAAGCTGACCGACGGGAAATTCCTCAAGTACCTCACCGACCAGCGCACCCGGTCCCTGCTCGCACACGGCAGCAAGATCCTCCAGCGGATTTCCGCAGACGCCTATGCGTTCACCGACAAATTCCAGATCGTCGACCTCTCCACGAACCTCCCGCGCCCGCCGGAGACCCTCTCCGGCGGGGAGACCTTCCAGGCGTCCCTCGCGCTGGCGCTGGCGCTCGTCGAGCTCCGTAACAGCGGCGGCAGCCACCTGGAAAGTCTGTTCCTGGACGAAGGGTTCGCCTCCCTGGACAGGGAACGGCTGGACGACGCCCTCGCCGTCCTGAAAAGCGGGGTGACCGGGAACAAGACAGTCACCGTCATCAGCCATCTGTATCCCGTGGCCGAAGCAGTGGGCGACGTCCTGCTCGTCGCCAAGACCCCCCAGGGCTCCACCACTTCCTGGCTCACGCCGCAGGAACGTGACGAAATCATTCGCAACGGGATCCAACGCTTGCTGGAACACAACTGAGCCACACCGGGCCCCACACACCATCCAGCAGGACGGGCCGGTCCGGCCTCAAAAGACTCTGCCGGACACTGCGGACACCTGCGACCGGCCTGCACCTCAACGCCTTCGCCTGCGGCCACAGCGGACATCCGGCACAGCAGACTCTCCTGCTCGTCGGCGCCCGCCTGGACTGGATCACCACGGGCCACGACGAAGCGTCCCGCCCGCGTGAGCGACCAGTACGCGCGCACCGGGCAGGACGCTGCGGACAGGCCCGCAGCCGAAAGCACGTGAATTCTCTGCCGTTGCGTTGGGCCTGCTGCTCTAGGCACAGGGCAGTGACGACGGCTTCCAGCCGGGGGCTCATCGCGGCCGCGGCGGCACAGAGCTGTTCGCTCTGTGAGGTGTCGAGGTCCTCGCTGGCCAGACGGATGATGAACTCGGCGCGCGGGGATTTTCCCACGCTCAGATCGATGACGTATTCAGAGGACGCGGGCGGATGGCGGTCGGGGAAGGTGGTCAGGCGGTCCAGCTGGGCCTGCCGGTAGGTGTGCAGGGCCGCCTCTGGAAAAACGGCTCCGTCCTTGATCGCGGCGTGGACCAGATCGAGCATTCCATCGCCCTGGTCGAGGGCGAGGTTGATGAGGGCATCGGCGGCCAGCGGGGACAGGCTCGCGGCCAGCCGCGCGGACTCCGGCCGTTCGACGGCAGCCTGATCCATCCACTGGCTCAGGGCTGCTGAGTTCCGGACGGCCCAGCGTGCCTCCCCGATCTCGGCGAACAGGCGGGTGCGGGCGGTGAGGGTGCCCTGGGGGATGTCGGAGATGAATACCCCTGCGGTGGCATCCCAGTGCTCCAGGATGTGCCGTGCGGCGGCAGCGGCTGTACCGGCTGCCTTGCCCCAGTGCTGCTGGAGCCGGTCACTGACCGCACTATGGGCGTGTTGCCATGGGGCGCTGCCGTGTGCGGCCACCAGCCGGGCGATGTCGTCAAAGCAGTCGAAGAGGACATCTGCGGTCAGTTCGGGGGCGGTGTCCGGCACGGTCAGGGTGGTTCGGCGCATCTCCCACTGGCGGACGCTGCTGTCGATCACCTCCTGCAGCAGGCCGGCGCGTCCCGAGGGGACAGCTCGCACCGGCCGCTGGGCGATGAGCAGCACCATCAGTGTGGCCATCAGCGGGATACGCCACAGGTCGGGTTCGGCGTGCCGGGAGTGTGCGATACGCGCTCTGCGTTCCGCCTTCCACCCGACGTCCGCTGCTTCATCACCCAGCTGCTCGGCCACGGCGAGCAGGAGCCGGTCGAGGGTGTCGGTCAGGTGCCAGGGGTCCTGCATCCGGTATACGGGCAGCCGTAGGAGCCCGGCAGAGTGGAGGCAGGAGTGCCGGGAGGTGACCAGGATGTCCAAGTCCGCAGGTAGCCGGCCGATGAGGTCGGTGACGGCCTCGACGACCGGATCCCGGTGCCCCAGGGTCTCGTCGAGCGCATCCAGGATCAGGAGGGCCTGGCCCTGTTCGACGCGGGCTAGCAGCGCTTCGGTCAGCAGAGGCTGGGCGTCGCCGAGCGCGGCATCGATGAGGTCGCGGACCTCCAGCCTGTAGGGGCCGGTGGCGGGCAGGCGCGGGATGAGGTCGCGGAGGCGCAGCCATACCGGGACGGGGGCACGGTCGTTCGCAGCCCAGCGCGCTGCGATCAGCCGGGACGCCACGGTCTTTCCCGCACCCGGGCGCCCCACCAGGAACAGCCGCCCCTGGCGGCGTACCGCGTCGACAAGCTTGTCGTCCTTGTTCTCGCTACCGGGGGGTGTTGCGCGAAGGTTTTTCGTCATGCCCGGCACGGTCATCGACGTGAGTCCCAGCCCGAGATCGGCGAGAGGCAGGACGTCCTGCGTCTGCGCCCATTGCGCGCGGTAGCGCTTGATGGCCTGCTCCCCGGCTTCCAGCCGGGCTGCGGCAGAACCGGAGGCGTCGGCGGTGAGCGGCAGGTGGGCGTCTGTGAGCCAACTCCGCCAGATGCCCTGGTCGGAGGAGGAACGCTGCTCGGCCTGGGTGCGGGCTGCGGCGCGCATAGCGCGGAAGGCAGCCTGCCCGTGTCCCGCCAGGACGACGGCAGCGTTCAGGCACGCGGTGCCCAGCGCCTCTCCGGGGTTGTTGTCCCGGGCGTCCACGACGCGGATCGCGGCTGCGTCCAGAAGGCGTTGTGTACCCGAGGCGTCGAGACCGTGCCCGGCGGCCAGTCGCCGCAGCTGCTGAAGGTGGCCGGCTGCGGCCGCAGTCGGGGAGGCACCGTCGCGTCGGGACACCAGGGCATCAGCCAGGCTCTGATAGGTCGCCGTGGTCCGGGCGACAACGAGAAGCAACTCGTCACCCGGCTTGCACTCACCGGAGGCGACAGCACGGCACCACTGGTCAACCGTGTCCTCGAACGCCCTGCGCCCGGCACTGAGTTTCGCCTGTATGAAGACACGCGTGCCATCGCGGAAGTCGACCACTACGTCGTCGACGTGGAGATCGGCCTCCATCCGCAGCAAAACCGGAGGCGCATCGGAGCGCAGCCACGGGACCGGCTCCTCCAACAGCCCGTACACGGCGAGTAGCGCCGCCAGTCCGGCCCGGTGGCTGGCGCCCGCTTCGTTGCTCGCCCCGCCGAGCGCGCCGCGCTTCGCTGTCCGCATGAACCGCATCCCTCCCGGAACCGGGTGCCTCCCCCGGCTTCGCCCAGGACCGACTCCTTCTTCGCGCTGATGCTAAGCCGGACCACGGCCAGACGATGCCGGAGAGGCCCGGCGCCTCCAGGACGGCTACCAGGCAGCAAACAGGATCGATTATCGGCCGTGGGACCTCGTCGGCGAGTCACTGCTCCTCAATGCGAACAGCTTCCTGCGGCAGATCGAACTGACGCGGGTGGCCGATGCCTATCAGCACCCGGTGTGGCCTCCCCGCTCGTCCTCGCGCTTGCCAGCGGCTGCCCTGTCGCCGAGGTGTCTCGCTCCGCTCTGGTCAGCCGGTCCGGGCGGTACCTCGAACACCGGCTCTCGCCGTGTGCCACTGGGCGAGCTGAGTGCTCGGAGCGTCGCGGTGGCGCAGAGAGCACCGGCAGAGCCGTGTCGAAGGGGTCACCGTCGCTAACTCGGAGCGGCGGGCCTGGGAGGTGGCAGGTGCGTCTTGCCCCCGCTGATGCCGCCTGGATAGGCTGCCGACGGCCATGCGGATCCCGTGCTGAAGCGCCGGGTCTGACAGCGACTCACCTCCAAACCTATGCAGACGAGCCAGTAACTCGTGCGACACGTCGGTTGACGGGTTCCTTCATTCTTCTGCGGCCCAGGCGCGTTTTCGTGTCGGCAACCGCTCCTGAGATGTGATGTGAGACAGGAAATGATTCATTCGTTCATCGCGCACACGAGCCCTGGCCGGAGCAGGGTGTTTGCCCTGGTAAGGGGGCCTGGGGTCGAGCTGGAGGCCGTGACCACGCTGGGAGCCGGTGATCTCCACTTGACGGCGGAAATGGTCAGTGCACTGAACTGCTTTCTGTACGACCGGGACGACAGTGCCCTTGGAGACGTGCTTGACCGGGTGCCCAAGGCGGTGCGCATGGCTGTGCAGCAGTACCTCAAGGACAAGTGCGCTCCGGTCATGGGGGCCTTCACCGAGTGCGGGCCGGTCGAGGTCGTTCGCGAGGCTGTGTTCTTCGGACAGATCGACGAGGAACTCGAGGAGTACCTCGAGGGGGCGTACATGATCGGGCTCGGTATCCGCATGTCGAATGAGCGGCAACGCGACGGGGGCGTCGGGTGGGTCATCCGCCTGCTCAACGACGAGGTTTCCGTACCGGCCAGCGCCGAGCCGCGCACCTGGGCCATCCCAAAGGGGGTGAAGCTCGCGCAGACCTGGACGAGCAGGCAGAACGCCGGTAGTGCAGGCCCTGTTCGCGGCGCGCTCCAGGTGGCAGCGGACGCAACGGATCAAGACAGGTGGGTGAGGATCCATACGCTGCTGCACAGCCGCTACGACGTCGACTTCGAAGGCAGCGGAACCTCGGAGTCCGTCGTCGACGTCTTCGACGCCCCCATCCCGCTGAAGCAGCGGGGCGAGTAGGACCGGAGGGTGTTCTTTCGGCCCGGCTGCGAGCCGAAAGAACACCCTCAGCGCAAGGCTGGCGGTCGACAGATTAGGTCAGGGCCTATGTCCTCTCCCGGGCGGGGATTACCGGGTGTGGGAGGGCGTGGCCCTGCCGATGGGCAGCACCCCGATGACGATGAGGCGGGGAAGCTCGGTGGGACTGCGGGCATGCAGGGTTGTCCATACGCGGTCTTGGACATGGGAGGAGCCGCTGCTGTGTCCGCTGTGGTCGCCGACGAGGAGCAGGGCGAAGGGCACGCTGGTTGCGGTGTAGGTGGCAGTCTGAGCGAGATAGGCGGTCTGGACGTCGTTGTGTGTGAAGGGGGTGGTGCGACGTTTGATCTCAATGGGAAAGCGCATGCCGGGCTGAGGTTCGTACTCCAGGTCGCTGCGTCCGCCACCGCGGTCGGGCTGTTCGCGGTGGATGGTGCCGTGCGGAAAGGCTGCGACGAGGTCGCGATGGTAGTCGTCCTGCAGCGCTTTTTCGGTCCAGAACCGCGTGGGGTGGCCTGGTGGGGGTGGTCCGAGGTAGGCAGTGCTGTCGCCGTACAGGTTGGGCGTGGCGTCGAAGCGCAGGTAAAGGAACTTCAAGAAGTGCTCGACTAGTCCGGACAGGTAGCCGTCGGTGGGATGGGTGAAGGCAGGATGCTGCTTGAGCCGGCTGAGCAGGGTTTCGAGATGTTTGTCGAAGAGATGGCTTTCGTGACGGGCGGAGGCCTGCCGGCGCTGGATGAGGCTGCGTTCGAGGCTGTCGAAGAGAAGCGGGTCGGGGTTCGCGCTCGTGAGCATGTCGTGTAGCTGGGGGTAGCCGGGCAGTGGGTTGTCCTGCTCGAGGCTGGGTGGTGAAGGGTTGGGGCTGGGGGCTCCGAAGCTGTTGATGCTTTCCTCTGCAGCCTGGCGGAGGGCAATGGCGTCGGGGTGGTGGGTGAAGTCGTGCTCGATGGCTTGGCGCAGGTGGTGGAGCAGGCCGGTATTTCGGGTGAAGGCGTCCACGACGGTGGGATGGATGAGGGCGTGCAGACCGGAGGTCGGGCCGGAGGTGTGTACGGCGCGGCTGGCGCTGTAGATGTCGAGGACGTCGGCGAGGGTACGTGCGGCTTCGTACCAGCTGGGCTCGGCGAGGTGGGCTGCGGCGCGATGGAGGCGGGTAGTCAGCCGGAGCCAGGCGGCTTGGGCGATGCCGCGTGCGGCGAGCCAGGGGAGGTCGCCGAGGCGGGCGGTCCATGCCTGGTGGTGGGCGGTGGCGTGCTGCAGGTGGTCGAGGGCGGTGTCGAGCTGGTGGGGGCTGGTGGGGGTGAAAGCGAGGACTGCCTGGGTGGCGGCTAGCCAGGCCCTGGCGTCGGGTCGGGCTTCCGACTGTTCGATCACGTGGTGCAGACGCAGGGCAGCCTGGTCGAGACAGGCTTGGGCCTGGGGGCCGTCGACGGCTCCGGCAGCCTTCTTGATCTGGGCAAGAGCGAGCTCGAAGCACGCGTCGGCGCGCAGTGGGGCAGGTAGGGATGCGTGGTTCTCGATCCGGGTCAGGGATGTCAGCAAGTCCGGGTCGCCGAAGTGGCTGTGGGCGACGCCGAGGAGCACCGGCAGCATTTCCAGGGCGTCCGAGGGTTCCGTGGCGTCCAGGTCGGTCAGGATCAGCAAGAGCTGGCGGGGGTTACAGCGGCCGGTGATGACCAGGTGGAGCAGTCCTGCCAGTGCGGGGCGGGCGATGTGAGGGCTGGCCTGTGCCCTGAGAGCGGATTCTGCGTGACCGGCGAGAAGGCGACTGAGGTGTTTGGGTTCCATGGACTGCAGCAGGGCGGCGTGGTTGCAGAGCGTGTCGAGGCATTCAGCCAAGGTCCAGGCGCTGTGGGGGTGGGCGAGCCCGTGCTGAAGGGCCTGGGTGATCGGGGTGAAAGTGCGCCCGGGGTGGGTGGTGAGCGAGTGTGCGGTGGCTGTGGCCAGAATGCCCAGGAGGGGCCCGCCGGCCAGGCGGGCGGCTTCGGCGGCGACGGCACCCGGGCCGCCGAGGTCGTCCAGGGTGGGTCCGTTCTCTAGTTGATTGTCGGTGGCTGTGCGACTCCACGAAGCAAGAGCGTGTTCTACGGCCGACACGGTGTCTTCCTTCGAAAGGGTGGCTCGGGCGGGCGATGTTAGAGGGCGATGGCGCTAGAAGAGGTGGGAGTGAGGAGAGGTGATGATCCTCTCTGTGGGTAGGATGCCGTCGACCATGGCGGGCTGGGCGGTGGTCAGGACGATCTGCAGTCGGGTCATCTCCTGGGCCACTGCGTGGAGTTCATGGACCAGTCGGCGTCCGTCGTCGATGGTGGTCTCCGCGGTTCCGATGGAGTCGACGAGCAGCAGGCCGGGATGGCCGATCGTGCCGCGTCGGCTGCCGACGCGCAGGAGCGCGATGACGGTAGCGAGCCGCATGCGTAGCCGGTCACCTGGGGGAAGCTTGCTGAAGGGCATTCTCACCCCTGCCTTGATGGCGGTGATGCGCCCGGTTCGGTGCAGTTCGACGGCGTTCAGGTTGGCCACGCCGAAGCGTGCAGCGAGGTCTCGGATCTCGTGGTCGAGCTCGGCGAACAGGGCGCTGCCGGAGCGTTCGACGCATTGGAGCAGTTGTGTGTGGATGGACTGCAGGATGGCGGCGTCGGGGGTGTGACGCTCGCTGGTGGCGGGCTGGGGGCCCGTTGCCTCCAGCTTGCCTTCTAGCGATGCGATCGCTTTCTCTGTCTGGCTCAGTTGAGTGTGGATCTGAGAGGCGCTGGCGGTCTGCTGTACGAGTTGGCTGGCTTTGAGGTGGGCTTGCCGGGTACGGAACTCGTTGCGCCGGGCCTGAGCGAGGGCATTACTGACCTGCTTCTCATCCTCTTCGGCGCTGGCGAGCTGTCGGGCGAGGTCAGCCAGTTCGGCTACTACAGCGCGGGGGTCGGCGTTGTCTGCTTCGGGTAGTGGGCGGGTACAGGAGCGGCAAATGCCGTCGGTCAGCTCATTCTTCTTGCGGTCGGGCCCCAGGTCGCGCTGGCAGCGGCCGCAGCAGTCGATCTCCGCCAAGCCCATAATCTGCTGGGCTCTGTGGGTCTCCACTGCGTCCAGGTGACACTTCTTGGCGTGGAGCCGTGCGTTCTTGGCCAGCTCTGCGGCCTCGGTGGCGCGGTCGATCTGCCGGATGGCGGCCTTCCATGCCTGGGTTGCTTCTTGCTGCTTGTCCCGTCGGGCAGCGAGCTCGGTGAAGGGGTCCTGGCGGCGGAGTTCGGCGGCGGCTCGCCGCTGCGTGCGCAGTTCCCTCCCCCACTGTGCGCGCTCGTTACTGCGTGTCCGGGCAGTGTCTTCAGCCCGCCGCCGCGCCAGGCGGTCCTGCTTCTCCCGCTGTCTGATGGCCACTTCGACACGGGAGAGGGTGGCGGTGTAGGGCACGTCGATGAATAGCTCTAGCAGTTGTCCGGGAAGGCCTGGAGTGGCGACGTCGCCGAAGAGCAGGTTGGCTCCGCCCAGGTTGAGGTAGAGGGCGCCGAAGTAGGACGCCCAGCCGTGCGTATGGGCTGCTCCCTCGCCGTCATGCCCGGCGCTTTCGCCCCACACCATGGTGTGTTCCAGTCCCAAGTCACCGCGCATCACCGCGTCGATGAGCGCGGTGATCTCGGCCTGGCCGGTCGCAGTGCCGAGCAGGTGCTGGGTGTTGTCAGGCAGGTCGTCGAGTTCCTCTGGGGTGGCGCAGGCTCGGATGGTGCAGCGGGGTCGGCGTGAATCGGCGGTGTCCAGCACGATCCGCAGTGCTCGGTGTCCGGTACTGACATCTGCTTCGATGCGGTGGATCCAGGTACGAACGTCTTCGGGCAGCTGGCGGGGGGCGCCGCGTAACGGCCAGACCGCGAACTCCAGGCAGCTGGTTTTCCCGACGTTGTTGGCCGGGTGCGTGATTGCCCACACCCCAGCAGTGAAATCCTGTTGCCAGGTGAGGACTTCACCGCCGGGCTTGACACCGTCGACGCTTACCCGCGCCAGGTGCAAGTGCCTGCTTGCGGCCAGCGGACTGGACAGCTGCACTCCCGTCCCTTTCAGAACAGCCTCTACCTCTTCGTTGCTGCGTCCGGTGCATTCGGCTGCTGCGGTGATGATTTCACCGGGGGCCGGTACTCCTGCGGCCAGCGCTGCTGCCCACTGCTGCTGACGAGGCGCGGGCACATTGGCGGTCAGATCCACCGGCTGGTCCGCGAAGAAGAGCTGTTGCTGCTCCATCACCGGCTCCCTACCGCGCCGGGCGGGCGCAGCTGCTCTAGGCGCTCACGTGCTTGGTCGGCGATGGAGTCGATGTAGGAGCCGATGGGGGTGTCGGCGTAGTCGCGCTGCAGGTACTGGCGAGTCTTGACGGCGCTCGGCCCTAGTCCTTTGACGAGGCCCACCACTGTTCTTGTGCGGTCGACGTACCAGTACAGATGGGGTTCCTCGCGCACGATCGTGTCGGCGACCTGCTGGCCTCGTTTGCGCAGGTAGTAGTCGTGCTGGCCTACCTGATCACCTCGCGGGGTGTGCCGCTTGGCCACCATGCTCCTTTCGATCAGCATGCCCAGCGCCTCGTCCATGTGCTCGAAAGCGCCGAAGCGGTGACGGAGCATCGGGTAACGGCGCACATCAGGCTCGTCCGAGGACAGGATGTCCTGGGCGAGGCGCCAGAGGGCCGGGTCGTCGGGGTAGGTCTCGAACTCGGTCAGCAGCTCCCAGGCCAGGAAGTCGGGGCAGCGCACCCAGAAGTCGAGTTTTTGCAGGAGTACCTGGGTGCGAACCCATCCGACCGCGTCTGCAGGCGCGCGGGCATTCATGAGGGCTGGTTCGGCTGCGGTGGCGATCAGGAGAAGTAGCCGTACAGCGTTCTGCCACCGGCTGGCTCGCCGTGGTCCGGCTGTTTCCATGGCCACTTAGCCAACTGTGTCGCTGTGCGCGGTGTCCAACGGACATCACACGCCAGTGTGAGATCCGGCCCGTCGCTCCCCCTGCAGGGGTGTATCGAGGACGTGAAGTTTACTGTTCCCCGGCTTGCCCCGTTCGCCGGCGGTGCCTGCGTGGTTCTCGTGCCGGTCTTTGCAGGACGGTTGGTCTCTTGGTCTGGTCAGTTGCGCGTGGTCAGACCGGCGGCCGTGACGTGATGACGCCGTCGTCCACAATCCAGCTCGCGAGCTGGTCATGAAAGATCACGGTGCCGGATGGTCTGAGGGCCATGGCCAGGGATTGCGTCAGAGTCATAGTGGTGGGCAGTTGGACTGCGTGTGCGATGAGATCAGCGATCCGGCCAGCGGTGACCTCAAGGCCGAAATCGGTGGACACGATGGGAACGCTCCAGGCGAAACCGGTGACCTCGACAAGGTGATGCCCTTGTCTCAACCAGACCGGATGGTCGAGTTGGTGGTGCCCTGTGATCGTGTCCGTGGAGCCGTCCGCCGGTGTACTGGACAGTTCGGCCTGCCAGGGGCCCAGGAGCGCATGCAGTGGTCCCAGCCTTGTTCCCGACGCGTCGTAGTAGGCGACGTCATGCATGGAAACTCTGCCGGTGCTGTCGTCTGCTCCGTCAGGCGCCAGGCTGACCTTGCCGGTGGCTTCCCAGGTGGTGTGTGGCTCACCCAAGGTGTATGCGGTGGCCGCGATACGGACGGCTCTGACCCGCCCGTTCCAGTCGTGGTTGGTGAAAGGGCGCAACTGCACCAGGGCGATGCCTTCATCTCGGGCGTACGCGCGTGCCCCAGACGTGAACTGCGTGGTCGTTACTACGATGCCCTGGGCTGGCTGGAGCTGGATCAGAGCGCCGTTGAAATCCCGGATGACGTCGATACCGACGCTTTCGCTGGCGTAGTCCTTGCATTCCACCAAGACGCGCCGCTGCAAATGGTGGTAGCTGGCGCTGACGTCGATCTGGTGGGACGCTTCCTTGCCGTCACCGCTCAGCTTCATGTCGTGGACCACGAGGCCACCGTCGTCGAGGATCTTGAAGACAATGGCGGTCAGGCGTTCGTACTTGGTTCCCTCCTTCAGTTTCTCCTCGGCGACCGCCTGGTCGTAGATCTGCTCGATGCGCTTCGTCACCCGGGCATCCTCTCAACTTCGTCGCCGCTGCGCGCTCATCGTGGCGGATAGTCCTTGCTGCGCACGTGGGGTGATGAGCGTCGTGGGTCACCGCGGCAGTTGTTCGCCCCCTCGGACCCGGTATCTGTAGGCCGCTGGCGATGCTGCGGGACAAGGCATCCTGGGGGACGGATGCGGTGCGCTGTGCGAGCCCTTGGATACCTCGGCCTCGTGACGCGGCGAGCGGCTGAATACCCGAAATGGGGCGGGAGGACATGGGTGAGGCTAGTGGCTTCGTCGTCAGTCCTTGGACGAGTCCAGGCTGGTGGCGAGACGTTGGTAGAGGCGATCTTGAGCCTGGAGGTCGAGCGCAGGTGTCAGTGATGCCGTGGTGAAACTGTCGGCTGTGAGGCTGTTGAGCTGGTAGGGCGCCAGGGTGCTGGGGTCTTTGAGGTCGTAGCGGGTGTGTCGGCTCCCGTACTTGCCGACCGTGAGCATGACGATCCGCTGGGCGCCGGCTGCGGTCAGCAACAGGCGCGCCCATTCCAGGGACATGCCATGGGTGGTGAAGTCGTCGAGGACGACGACGGTTTTTGTGCCGAGCTTGCCGCGGTAGCCGGGCCCCAGGTGCACCGTTTGGGCCTGCGTAGCGATGGAGATGTTCTGGGCAGCTTGGCCTTGGCTGGCCTTCCATCGCTCCAGGCTGGTGTCCGGGGCGTCGACAGCGCGGACGAGAAGGTCCTCGCGGTAGTAGCCGTGGAACAGTGCGGCTGCCTTGTCGAGGTAGGTCTTCAGCCTCTCGCTGACCTGGCCGCTCGCGCTGCTGGGGTAGATGCAGAAGTAGGGGTTGGCGGGGATGAGGTTTTCCAGATAGGCGTTGGCGAGGACGAACAGCATGAGAACGCTCCGGGCGTCCGCGTCTCCGATTTTCACCGGCTTTTTGTAGGTGAAGACGTCCTGGAGCCTGAAGGTGGGGCCGGGCGACGTCGAGGGCAGCAGCGCGGAGGCCGGCAGCAGCGAGCGCAGCGACCAGTTGCCCTGATCAGCGCGGTGTGACCAGCTCGGATCGGCGGAGAGAAACATCTCCAGGAACCGGTCCACGTCGCTGGGAGTGCGAGCTACGAGCGAGGTGGTGCCGCTGGGTATCGAACCCGCCCATGCGGCGTGCTGGTACATGACACCGGAGTTGATGGCGGTACGCCAGTCCATAGCCGTGCAGCCGACGTACAGCAGTTCAAACCGCCGCAGGTGCAGGGCGGTGGTGACGGCGTCGATCCAGGCCGGTGAGCCGCGCCTCTTGCCGCCGGTTATGTGGGACTGGTCGATCAGCAGGCTGGGCGTGGGATAACCGAGTTGCTGGAGTAGGTCTTTCTGGGTGGGCGAGAGCGGGTCGGTGGACAGGATGCACCACTGCAGGCCCTCGGTGACCAGGTTGTGCAGCAACGCAGCCGTCTCAGCAGCCGCAGGGGTACCGGGCTTCAGAAGGATAGTCTTGTAGTCGAAAAGGACTGCTCTAGCGGGCATGACCACCATCTTCCTGGCCCAGCAGGTCGTCCAGGCGCTGCCGCAGCCGCTTGAGGTCTTCGGGGGGCAGGGCACGCAACTCCGCCTCGCGGCCGAGTTGGCGCTCGACCAGGCTCAGGCCGAAGGTGCTGTGCCCGTAGGAGTCGGCAGCGCTGCGGCACAGATTGTCAAAGATGCGACGTCCGGCCGTGGTGAAGATGTCGATGAGCTGGCCGGTGGGCTCGGGCTCGATCAGTTCGGTCAGGTCACCAGCACCGGGCCAAGTGAAGCCAACGATCGGGCGCTGATAGGTGGCGGCGAAGCGCACGGTGTGCGCAGTACCACCGGTGCGCTGCCCCTCGGCGGCGACGACGATATCCGCGAGGCCTGCCTGGAGGCGGTTGCGCTGAACGAACTGGGCCTTGCGGTAGTGCTCGCCGGGCAGGTACTCGCTGGCCACCGCACCGCCAGTGTGCACGATCCGGGTGCGGATGTCCGCGGTCTCGGCCGGGAAGACAACGTCGATACCGTGGCCGAGGAAGGCGACATTGCGTACTCCGTCGCGCAGGGCGGCCTGGTGCGCGACCGCGTCGATGCCGTTGGCGAGGCCGGACACGAGCGTGATGGGGTAGGCGGCCAGAGTCCGCACGGCAGCTTCGGTGGCACGCACCCCGTCGGGTGTGGTGTTCCGGGTGCCGACGACCGTGACGTGCGGGCCCTCGTAGAGGGCCCCCCCCCGCCCCACGCCGCAACACCCCAAGGGGCCCCCCGGGGGGTGGGC
>NZ_JBHXJG010000042.1:0-36874 GCF_042723425.1 Streptomyces sp. NPDC058375
GTGTGGCTGCGGGCGACCGCCCGGAGCCCGCGGCGAAGGAGGCCGCACCGGAGGAGGCCGCTCCGGCGGTCACCCCGCGGGGCGGTGTCGCCGCGGGTGAGCGCGCGGCCGGCAGCGGCGACAACAGCACCGCGGTGCTGGCCGGTTCGGTGGCCGGGGCCGCGCTGCTGGCGGGCGCGGGCACGCTCGTGCTGCGCCGCCGCTCGGCGGCCGGCCACAACGGCTGACCCGCACCACGCACCACGCACCACCGATGACCGTGACGCCGCCCCGCACCGGGGCGGCGTCACACCCACGCTCCGCCCCGAGCTTCCCACCTCCGCCCCTCTCTCCCTCCCCGATTCCGGAGCCCTCTGTGCCGTCGCCGTCCCGTACGTCCCACCGCTTCCGGCGGACCGCCGCCCTGCTGAGTGCCATCGCGGCCTGCGTAGCCCTGGCCGGATGCTCGTCCGCCGAGCCCTCCACAGCCACCGCCGCCACGCCCTCCGCATCGGCGCGGGACGAGGCGGACTCGGCATCGACCGCGCCGCCCCGGACCGACGATCCGGAGCGGTCGGCTCCCACGGAGGTCACCATCCCTTCCATCGGCGTACGAAGCACCCTCATGGAGCTGGGCCTCAACGCGGACGGCACGGTCGAGGTCCCGCCCGCGGAGAAGGGCATGACGGCGGGCTGGTACCGCGGCGGGTCCGTGCCCGGCGCACCGGGGCCTGCCGTCCTGATCGGCCACAACGACACCCGTTTCGGCCGGGCCGTCTTCCACGATCTGAAGAACATCCGCAAGGGCGCCGAGGTGCTGGTCCGCGACGGGGCGGGGAAGACCCTGCGCTTCACGGTCACGGGCAAGGAAGCGGTCAGCAAGAAGGCGTTCCCCACCGAGAGGGTCTACGGCCCGACGAAGGACAGCACGCTGCGGCTCATCACCTGCGACGGGGAGTTCGACGCGGAGGGCCACCCGGTGGACAACCTGATCGTGTACGGCGCCCTCGCCTGAGCCGCGACGCACCGGAGTCGGCGGATCCGGATGGCAGCCGATCGGACAGACTCGTGCCACCCGATGTCTACCCGTGGGTAACTGCCGCTGCTTGGATGGGGGTCGCCCGGTACGCCCCCCACTCGACCACAGGAGACCTCGTGCCGAACACCGCGTTCCGCCGCCTTACCGGCGTAACCCTGTCCGCCGCGCTCGCCACCGTCACCCTCGCCGCGAACGCTCCGCAGGCAGCGGCTGCCGAGACCCCGTCGCTGCGGGTGCTTTCTTACAACGCGTTCCTTTTCAGCAAGACGCTTTACCCGAACTGGGGCCAGGACCACCGGGCGGCCGAGATCCCGAAGACGTCGTTCTTCCAGAGCAATGACGTCGTGGTGATCCAGGAGGCCTTCGACAACGGCGCCTCCGACGCGCTGCTGCGGAACGCCGCCGCCCAGTACCCGCACCAGACCCCGGTGGTCGGCCGGAGCAAGAGCGGCTGGGACGCGACGGGCGGCTCGTACTCGGCGACGACGCCGGAGGACGGCGGCGTCACCATCCTCAGCAAGTGGCCGATCGTGCGCAAGGAGCAGTTCGTCTTCAAGGACGCCTGCGGTGGCGACTGGTTCTCGAACAAGGGCTTCGCCTACGCGGTGCTGAACGTCAACGGCGCCCGGGTCCATGTCGTCGGCACCCACGCCCAGTCGACCGACCCGGGCTGCTCGGCCGGCGAGGCGGCACAGATGCGCAGCCGGCAGTTCAAGCAGATGGACGCGTTCCTCGACGCGAAGAACATCCCGGCCTCGGAACAGGTCGTCGTGGCAGGCGACTTCAACGTCGACGGGCACTCGGCGGAGTACGCGTCGTTCCTCGCCGACGCCGGCCTGACCACCCCGGACTCCCGGACGGGCCACACGTACTCCTTCGACACCCGCGACAACTCCATTGCCTCCGAGCGCTACCCCGACGACCCCCGCGAGGACCTGGACCACGTCCTGCACCGCACGGGCCACGCCAAGCCTTCGGGCTGGAAGAACGACGTGATCAAGGAGCAGAGCGCCCCGTGGACGGTGTCCAGCTGGGGCAAGAAGTACACGTACACCAACCTCTCCGACCACTACCCGGTGATCGGCTCCGGCCAGTAACCGACGGCCGGACGTCGCCGCCCTCTCCGCTTCCAGGCGGTGGGGGCGGTCCGGGATGCCGGGGCGGGACCGGACGAAGCACACCGAAGGAGTACCCGTGAGTGATCCGCAGCAGCCCTTCACCCTCACCCCGGGCGCCGCCGACTCCCCGGTCCTCCTCCACGTACCGCACGGATCCCGACACATCCCCCGACCCGTACGCGCGGGCATCACGTTGGGCGATGCCGCCCTGGAGCGCGAACTCGACCACATCACCGACGCCCACACCCCCGAACTGGCCGCCGCGGCAGCGGCGATCGCCCCCACCACCCCATGGCGCTTCGTCAACAACCTCTCCCGGCTGGTCGTCGACCCGGAACGTTTCCCGGACGAGCGGGAGGAGATGCTCGCCGTCGGCATGGGCGCCGTCTACACCCGCACCACCCACCGAGCCCCGCTCCGCCCGCCGGGAGGCGACCCCGCCCCTCTGCTGGACGCGTACTTCCACCCCTACGCCGAAGCGATCACGGCCGCGGTCGAGGCACGCATCGCCGCCACGGGCCGCGCGGTGATCATCGACGTCCACTCGTACCCGACCGCACCTCTCCCCTACGAACTCCACGGCACCGACCCGCGCCCACCCGTCTGCCTGGGCACCGACCCGTTCCACACCCCGCCGGGACTCCTCGCGGCGGCGGAACGGGCGTTCGGTGACCGCTTCGGCGATGACGGCATCGGGCACGACACCCCCTTCGCCGGTACGTACGTCCCCCTCCAGCACTACGGAACGGATCACCGGGTCACCGCGCTGATGATCGAGATCCGCCGCGACACGTACATGAGCGAGCCGGGCGGCCCTGCGGGACCGGGGCTCCACACGCTGGCGGGGGCGCTGGCGGGGCTGGTGGGGGCGCTCAGCCGACCTTCTTCGGCGGGGCCCCTCCCACCCGCATAGTCTCAGTCGGTCACGAGGCCGACGAAACCGCTCCACGCACCAGGGCTCACGGTTAGGGCAGGACCACCGAGCTGCTTCGAATCGCGCACGTGAACCTGCGTTTCAGAGGCCACCATCTCTACGCACTCGCCGCCATTGCCCGTGCTGTCGCTACTCTTCCGCCAGGCAACCTCCACGCATTCACCACCCTCACCACTGCTGTAGCTGCTCTTGAACCACGCCGACTCGGGCACAGTCTGCGGCTTCTTCCGACTCATCGCTTTTCTCCCAGGAGTCCCTCGACGAAGGCCAGAGATTCCGGCGGAGTCAGTGCCTGAGCCCGGAGCAGCCCGTACTGCTCGTAGAAATCCCTCACCACCGTGAGTTCGGTATGCAAACGGCTGTCCCTCTGGACCTCAACGTAGGCCATCCTTCGCCCGTCATGCTTCTCGATCAAGGTGAACGGTCCTGCGAGGCCACAGTGTTCCGGGCCGTCATTGGGCATGACCTGCAACTCGACGTTGCGCCGACGCGCATGAAGGGCGATCTGCTCCAGCTGGCCGTGCAACACTGACCAGCCCCCGATCGGCCTGCGCAAGGCAGACACCTCAATCACGAAGCTGAGTGTCGGCATTGGCTTGCGCTGGAAGATCTTCTGTCGAGCCATGCGGGCCACCACTCGCTGCTCCACCGTCTCATCGTCGAGGAGCGGACGTCGCATAGTGAACACGGCCCGCGCGTACTCCTCGGTCTGCAGCAGACCAGGCACCGCCAGAGCGGCGTAGACATGAAGTGTGGCCGCCACGGCCTCCAACCGAGCCGCATCCCGGAAGAACGCCGGATACTGCGCCCGCGCAACCTCATCCTTCAGCGCCAGCAGCAACCCCCCGGCGTCCAGCACCGGGTCCGCCTGGTCGATGAATCCGGGCTGCGGGATCCGCCGGCCCTGCTCGAAGGACGCCACCGACTGCGCCGCGTACCCCACCCGGTTGCCGAACTCCGTCCGGTCCAGCCCCGCCCGCAGCCGTAACAGCTTCAACTGCCGGCCGAACGCGACCATCACCCCCGACCCCGGCTCGTCCTCGGGCCGCCCCCCGGGCTCCGGGCCCGCCTCGCTCCCCGCCCCCGTACCCGCCTCGTCCTCCTGCGCCATCGTCGCCACCACCTGTCCCACGTACGTACACGCCGCGCACCGCCGCGTACAACCACCTCACGACGGCACGTCACCCCTGGTCACGCTACGCCACGAGTCGTCACCGTGGAGGCATGACCAGCAACCCGCCACCCCTCCCCGTACGCACTGCACGCCCCGCCCAACACCGTTTCACCTGGCACCACTTCACGATGCTTTTCAGCTCCACGCCACGCGGCACCCGTCTCGCCCGGTACCTGGCCGGCGAACGGCTCGACACCTGGGGCATCCCGTACGGGAGTGACTCCCACGACGGGTTGACGCTGATCGTGGCGGAGCTCAGCGCCAACGCTGTCAGCCACGGCCGCGTACCGGGACGCGACTTCCGCCTCCGGCTCTCCGCCGAGGACGCGACCGTACGCGTGGGGGTCACCGACACCCGTGGCGAACGCCTCCCTACGCTCACCGAACCCTCGGCCGCCGACCAGGAAGGCGGCCGAGGGCTGCTCCTCGTAGCCGCCCTGACCGATCAGTGGGGGTGGTTCCACCACCCTGACGGCCCCGGAAAGACCGTCTGGGCCTCCCTGGACGTACGACCGCTCTGACGACCCAGCACCGAACCGCCTTCCGGCGCCAAACCTTGCCCTGCCGACTTGGCAGGGCAAGTACTGCTTACGCCGGAACGGCTGCGGTTACGTCGGACTGGGCGCGGAACGGCGTGGTCTCGGGCAGAATTCGTCATGCACTGGGCGCCAACTTCAGGGGGCAGCATTGGGCTACGCGATGAGCCGGATGCCGGTGAGCGACTTTCTTCGTAGTCGATTCCGGTCCCTGGGTGACGGTGGATACGCCGGTCTCGTCTTCTTGTTGGCGCGTTCCGCCGACAACCCGGACCTACATGAAAGATTGTTCCGAGAATGGCCTGACACGCACGATGTCACACGACGGTATCTCGGAGTGATCACACCGGCTCCGTCCGCCATCGTCATCGACGACCGTCACTGGAGGCGGGCGGAGTTCGCCTCTGCCGTCGACGGCGTCGCCTGCCTCGGGGAGGAGCAGCGGCTCAACACACCGGGGGCGAATGCGGAATCAACGTTCCGGATGGATGTGCGGTCGGCAGAGGAACATATGACCCTCATGCCGGTTCTGACCCGCCCCCTGCGTGAACACCAGGACGCGCTCACCGCAGCGGCCACCGAGATGCGGAAGTTCTTCGGCGTCTCCGAGAAGCTCCTGCCCTGTGCCGTCATCGTCTCCCTGCAGGAGAAGAAGGCGTTCGCCCTGGCGCTGAACGACGTCCCCAGCCTGTATGTCCTGCTGAAACAGATCAAGATCGGGATGGAGCCGGTCACCACGGAGATCGACAAGCGGGACGCGGAACTGGCCCGGGCGAAGGAGGCCCGGCTGGCCCTCCGCTCCGACGGTGCCTTGGGCAACCTGCGCGGGAGGGCCGACAGGCTGTGCGCGAACTGGAACTGGCATGTGACACGCCTCGCCTCCGAACTGGTCAGCATTGCGGGTGAACGAAGCGACGAGGACGCCTCGCTCTGTCGCTGGATGGCGCGGCGTCTTGGTCAGAACACATCACTCACGGACGAGGAACAGAAGTCGGCGCGCACGCTCGTACGTCTGCTCAGTGGGGCCGGAATCCACGGACGTGTGCCGAGAAGGTTGCGACGCACCCTTGCCAAACTGAACACTGGATATCCCAACAGCGACGGCGTAATGGTCCGACGAGCAGCCCTGATCGAGGAAGAGCGCGCGATCGAAAGCAGAATCGGGCAACTGAAGGCGAAGATAGATGAACTCGGGCAGCGCCTGAGCTTGGGAGCGGCAATCGTCGATGCCGCACGGGAGTTCGGCCTGACGTCCGTCAGTCCCCAGGACATGCTGGCCTGGCGAGAGCTGACATGGCCCATCGAGGTGCTGGCGCAGCCCGAGCGGGCCCCATCGAGCTCGGACGCGAGTCCGACCTCCAGCACTGTGAAGAACGCCGTGGCCCACGCGGCAGCCCGGAGCATCATCCAAGCCGGCACCATCCATGGGGGCGTGCATATCCACGAACAGGCGGGCGGTTCGACTACTCCCCTTCCTGAAACCACAGGCCCTCTGAACAGCAATGCCAAGAAGGTGAACATCCCGCCCACCTCAGGCTCAACACCGGAGCCGGAGCTAGCACTGGAGCCGCCGCCGGAGCCAACCTCCGACGGGCTTCCCTAGCCAGCGAACTAACCGATCTGTCGTCTCCGTCAGCCTTGCCCAGGTCTCTCCGGGAGACGCCCTGTGGACACGGACGACTTCGCCACGGCCATCCACCGCACCCGTACCCGCATCGCGCTGGTGACCGTTCCGAGGAGTTGCGGGACATTCTGAACAAGCCGTTCGCCGCCTGGCGGGTGTTTCTCCACCCCTCCCAGCACCGGATCGCCTACCGGGCTTCGTACTCCGGCCCGCTCAGGTCACCGGTGGCCCGGGCACGGGAAAGACCGTCGTGGCGCTGCATCGCGTGCGGCATCTGCTGGGGCACCTGCGCGACGGCGACCGCATCCTGCTGACCACGTACACGAACGCGCTCGTGGCCGCGCTGCGCAGCGGGCTTGCCGCCCTGATGGAGGACGAGGCCCTGCGCGACCGGGTCGACATCATGACTGTCGACGCGTTCGCGGGACGTGTCGTGTCCACCTCGCGCCGCCCGCTGCGGGGCGGCGAGGAAGACACGCGGTGGGGGCAGGCTGCGCGGGCGACCGGATTCTCGGGAACGGGGCAGTTTCTGGCTCAGGAGTACAAGCACGTCGTCCTGGCACAGAATCTGCGCACCCAGGAGGAGTACGAGAACTGTGAGCGGCGGGGCCGCGGCAGCGCCCTGCCCACCGCCTCGCGCGCACTGGTGTGGCGCACGATCGAGGACTTCACCGGCCGGCTGACCGCCGACGGGCTGCGCACCTACCTCGGTACCTGTGCGGAGGCGGCGGATCTGCTGGAGTCCGGCGGCCCGCGCTATCGGCACGTCGTCGTGGACGAGGCGCAGGACCTTCACCCCGTGCAGTGGCGGTTGCTGCGGGCGGCCGCCCCGTCCCGCCCGGACGATCTGTTCATCGCGGGCGATCCTCACCAGCGGATCTACGACTCGAAGGTGTCGCTGAAGGCCGTCGGGGTGAGGGTCGCCGGGCGGTCGACGAAGATGCGCAAGAACTATCGCTCCACGCACGAGATCCTCAGTTGGTCGACGGCACTGCTGGTCGGGCGGCCCTTCGAACAGCTCGCCGATGACGCGCGGAACGAGACCCTGCTGGGTTACCGCTCATCCCTTCACGGCACACGGCCCGAGATGCTCGGAGCCGAATCGGAGGCGGCGGAACTGGACGGACTCGCGGAGCGGGTGCGCGGCTGGCTCGACAGCGGAATCCCCGCAGGCGAAATCGCGGGGTCAGCGCCCGGTTCAACAAGAACGGTGACAAGGCGGTGGAGCGGCTCAGGGAGGCCGGCATCCCTGCGACTCGTCTGCGGGGCGACACGGTCGCGGAGGCAGATGGCGTCCAGGTCTGCACCATGCATGCCTTCAAGGGGCTGGAGTTCCGGTGTGTCGCGGTCATCGGTGCGAGCGTCGGCGCCCTCCCGTTCCCCAAGGCGGTGACACCGGTCGAGGTCGACCGCCTTCAGCACGCCGCCGATCTGCTGGCGGAACGCTGTCTGCTCTTCGTGGCATGCACACGGGCTCGGGACGACTTGTACGTGTCGTGGACCGGAGAGCCCAGCGCCTTCCTGGTGGAAGCCGGGGTGTGAGCAGCGAAGGTCTCGCTTCACCATCCTGTGACCTCCCTGGTCCCCTCAATCCCCGATCTCCTGAGTCCCGTTGGCATCCGCATCCCCCGCAGTAACAGACCGTCTTCCGCTGCGCACCATGCGTAGTTAGGCTCCGTCTGACACGACCCGGGGGGAATATGTCAGAAGGGCTTTACGGTTGGCTGTTGGCCGCCGTAGCGGAGTTCGGCCGTCAGTCGAAGATCAAGTTGTCCGGTGGCGGCAGCGAGGAAGCCGCGATCCGTGGGCCTCTCGAGAATTTACTGCGGGCGGTCGGCGAGCGGCACAACCAGCACGAAGTCACGTGGCACGACGAGTACCGCATCGCGGACCTGGGTGTCCGTCCGGACTACGCCATCCGCGCAGGCGGTGACCTGACAGGCTATATCGAGCTCAAGAAGCCCGCGTTGTCGGTCGATCCGGACACCTTCAACAAGGCGAACCGCGAACAGTGGGAGAAGCTCCGGAATCTGCCCAACCTGCTCTACTCCAACGGCACGGAATGGCGTCTGTTCCGTGACGGGCGGCAACTCGGCGAGACCGTCCACTTCGTCGGCACCCTCCGGAATGCGGGAGACCGGCTGGCGCCCGTCGATCCGGCGGCGTTCGATGCCCTGTTGAAGCTGTTCCTCAACTGGAAGCCGCCCCGCATCTCCAACGTGTCCCGCTTGGTACAGCACCTGGCTCCACTGTGCAGACTTCTGCGCTCGGCCGTGCTGGAGCAGTTGTCAGCCGAGGCCCGGTCGTCGGCCCCCGACGACGACCTGCGAGCCCGGCCGTTCACCGGGCTCAAGAACGAGTGGCGGCGGCTGCTCTTCCCCTCCGCCGACAACGCCACCTTCGCCGACGGCTACGCCCAGGCGGTCACCTTCGCGTTGCTTCTCGCCCGCTCGGAGGACGTACCGCTGGAAGGGGTCGGGCTGCACGACGTCGGCCGCAGCCTCAACGCGGATCACGCGCTCATGGGCCGGGCACTCCAACTCCTCACCGACAACGTCAACGAGCGTTTCAGTGTGACGCTCGACCTCTTGCAACGGACGGTCGCCAAGGTGGACTGGCCCGCGATCAGGTCGGGAAACCGGGATGCCTATCTGCATCTCTACGAACGATTCCTCACCGTGTACGACCCGGAGTTGCGGCAGAAGAGCGGCTCGTACTACACGCCGCACGAGGTCGTGGAGGAAATGGTTCGCCTCACCGAGGACGTGCTGCTCAGCCGCCTCGGCCAACAGGCCGGGTTCGGTGAGCAGGAGGTGCACATCGTGGACCCGGCCATGGGCACGGGCACGTATCTGCACACCATCATCGACCGGGTGGCCGAGCAGGCCGCGAAGCGGTCCGGTCCCGCCATGGCCACGGACGCCATTTCGCGCCTCGCCTCGCGTCTCTACGGCTTCGAGCTGCAGATGGGGCCCTACGCCGTCGCCGAGCTGCGGACGTCGGACTTGCTGAAGCGCCACGGGGCAGCTCTGCCCGAGGACGGGCTCAGCCTCTTCGTCACCGACACCCTCGACAACCCCTTCGTCGAGGACGAATACCTGACCTACGACGCGTTGGCCGCATCCCGGCGCCGCGCCAACAGGATCAAGGCCGGCACGCCGGTCAACGTGGTGATCGGCAACCCGCCGTACGACGACAAGGCCGAGAACCGCGGCGGCTGGGTGGAAAAACGCAGCCACGGCCAGGATGCACCGCTGCTGGACGGGTTCCGGCTGCCAGGAAACGGCCGCTACGAGCACGTACTCAAGAACCTGTACGTCTACTTCTGGCGTTGGGCGACCTGGAAGGTGTTCGACGCACACCACAACGACCGCCACGGCGTGGTCTGCTTCATCACCCCGTCCGGGTGGACCACGGGCCCGGGCGGGCGGGGTATGCGCAGCTACCTGCGCCGCACATGCGACGAGGGCTGGATCATCAATCTCTCGCCCGAAGGTCACCGCGCCGACGTAGCCACCCGGGTCTTCCCCGGCGTCGCCCAGCCTCTCGCCATCTGCGTCTTCGTCCGCCGAGCCGGGGAGCCGACGGAGAAGGACGGCCGTCAGGCACGGGTCCACTATCGTGCCGTGGCGGGCAGTCGCGACGAGAAGTTCCGGCAGCTGCGCGACATCCGGTTGGACGATGCGGGGTGGAGGGACACACATGCCGAGAATGTCCTCCCGTTCACGCCTCTCACGTCATCGGGCTGGCAGGACTTCCCCTCCCTCAACGACCTGATTCCATGGGGCAGTCCCGGAATCAAGGCGAACCGTTCCTGGGTGTGCAGCCCCTCGGCGCAGACCCTCAGGCGCCGGTGGGCACGACTGGTGCGCGAGGCCGACCCGGCGGACAAGTCGGCGCTGTTCAAGGAGACTCGCGACCGCGACCTGACCAGCAGACGTGATCCACTGCCCGGATCACCCAACCGCCCCCGCACAGTCGGAAACGAGACCGACACCCGCCCCGAGCTGGCGCGTGTGTCCCTGCGCAGCTTCGACCGGCAGTGGGTGATCGCGGACAACCGTGTACTCGACCGCCCTCGGCCCGATCTCTGGGCAGCGGTCCAGCCCGATCAGCTCTTTTTCAACCAACGGACTGCGCACGAGATCGATTCCGGTCCGGCGGTCGTCGTCACCCACGTCGTACCGGACACCGACCACTTCAACGGCCGGGGCGGCCGGGTCATGCCGCTCCTGCATCCCGACGGCTCGCCCAATGTCCCTGCGGGCCTGTTGTCCCATCTCTCGCGCCGTACGGGCACGGGGCCGGTGAGCGCGGCGGACCTGGCCGCGTACATCGTGGCCGTCACCGCACACAGCGCCTTCACGGAACACTTCGCGGAGGAACTGCTCACGCCGGGCGTACGTCTGCCGCTGACCCGGGATCCGGAGCTGTGGCGCCGGGCGACCACACTCGGGGCAGAGATCCTCTGGGCCTCGACATACGGCGAACGGTGCGCCGACCCGGCAGCCGGCCGCCCTTTCGGCAATGTCCGCTTCCCGCTCGGGGATCCGCGGCAGGTGCGCTACGAGACGAACATCGGCCGCGACGTCCCGGACCGCATCCGGTACGAGGCGGAGGCACGGACGCTGTACCTGGGCAGTGGTTCGTTCACTCACGTGCCCGAGGCCGTCTGGGAGTACCACGTGGGCGGCATGAAGGTCGTGAACAAGTGGTTCGGGTACCGGAAGGCGAAACCGACCAGCAAGAGGACGAGCCCGTTGGACGATCTGCACGTGGAAAGCTGGCCGACCGAGTGGACGGAGGAGTTGCTCGACCTTCTCTCCGTGCTGCGTCGCCTCACCGACCTGGCCACGGCGCAGAGAGACCTTCTCGCCGAGATCCTGGCCGGGCCCCTCTCCACCCGTGACGAGTTGTCGGCGGCCGGTGTAGTGCTGGGGCGGGAGAGCGACCGGAAGCCACGTCATCACCCTGCCGGCACCCTCTTCGGTGACCCGAGCTCTTAGCCCAGCCGTGGCTCACGCGGTACGCGGGGGCTCCCGCATGGCGTCGGAGAACGACAGGGAGCCCTCAGCCAGGAGGCGTACATTCCGTGCGAACCGTGGCACGGACGGCTCATGGGCTGCCGCGAACCTGGCCACCTCGCTCAGCCGGAGCTCCAACGACTCCTGCAGGCGCCGGTAGTGGAGGGCGGCCCCGAGGTCGGTCGCCGTCAGCAGCTCGCCGCTGGGTCCGGCCAGTTTCATCCAGGTGAGGAGAGTGGCATCGGCCGGGAACAGCTGCGGGTCGAGGCCGCGGACGGCGGCGGCCGCCGAGCTGTCGGCACCGCGGGACGGATCGGTCAGGGGGGCGGAGACCAACTCGCCCAGGAGCTGCCACTGCGCAGCCGTGAGGTCCACGTGTGGCAGAGGGGCTGGAGAGTACATGCCGTCATGCCTAGCACATGGAGGCGCCGCGGCCGGCCGAAGCCGACCTCACGCAGAGCCCCCGTGCCGCCTTCGGGCCGAGGCGGGCGCCCGTCCTCGTACCGTCGCCGGGCGAGGCGATTGGGGCTTCCGCTCAGAAGAACACCCCGCACCGCAACAGGACGTTCGCGTACGGCCGTGCCTCCCCGGTCCGTACCACCACGCGGGCCGTCGCCGTCAGCGCCTTCAGGTCGTCGTGCGGAACCGACTCCAGCCAGGGGAAGTGGCCGTCCAGGAGGGCCGCGGCCGCCGGGTTGGCGTCGCGGATCTCCTCGGCGGCCGTCGCACCCTCGACGACCAGCTCGTCGAGCAGGCCGTCCAGTACCTCGGCGAACGACGGGGTGCCTGCGCGGAAGGCCAGGTCGATCACGCGGGGGCCGGGTGGGATCGGCATGCCGGCGTCGCAGACCAGGACGGTGTCGCCGTGGCCGAGTTCGGCGATCGCGCCTGCCAGGTGGCGGTTGAGGATGCCGGACTTCTTCACAGCGCGTCGACCTCCTCCAGCGTCGGGAAGGATTCCTGCGCGCCTCGTGCCGTGACCGCCGCCGCGCCCACCCTGACCGCGAAGGCCGCCGCCTCCCGGAGGTCGTCGCCCCGGCCCAGTCGCCAGGCCAGGGCCGCCGTGAACGCGTCCCCCGCACCGGTGGTGTCCACGGCCTCGACCTTCGGGCTGACCAGGTGGTCCAGGGAATCCGTACGACTGTCCGCCACCAGGGCCCCGGCGGCGCCCAGCGTGATGACGACCGAGCTCGGGCCCAGCGCGAGCAGCGCCGGCGCCCAGTCGTGCGGGGTCTCCCCCGCGTCCTCGCCCAGGACGTACCGCGCCTCGTGCTCGTTGACCACCAGCGGATCGCAGGCGGCGAGCACCTCCTCGGGGAGCGGGGCGGGCGGCGACGGGTTGAGGACGAGCCGGGTGTCCGGCCCCCGGCCGCGTACCGTCTCGGCCACCGTGTCCAGCGGGATCTCCAGCTGTACGGAGATGACCCGGGCGGCTGCCAGCAGCGGGGCCGCCGACCGGACGTCCTCGGGCGTGAGGCGTCCGTTGGCCCCCGGCGAGACCACGATGCTGTTGTCGCCCGAGGGGTCGACGGTGATCAGCGCGACACCGGTGGGGGCCCCGCCGACCAGGACGCCGTCCGTGTCCACGCCCGCCGCGCGCTGGGTCTCCAGCAGGAGGCGTCCGTGGTCGTCGTCGCCGACCCGGGCGAGCAGGGCCGTCCTGGCGCCGAGGCGGGCGGCGGCCAGGGACTGGTTGGCGCCCTTGCCGCCGGGGTGGACGGCCAGGTCGGAGCCGAGGACCGTCTCGCCGGGGGCGGGGCGGCGCTCGACGCCGATCACCAGGTCGGCGTTGGCGGACCCGACGACCAGCAGGTCGTACCGGTCGTCGGGGGCGTTGTCGTGCATGGGCGTGCTTCCTGCTTTCGTCGGTCGGAGGTCAACAGGCCGGTTGGTGGGCCGGGGTCAGGAGAAGTCGGCGACATTCTCCCGGGTGACCACCTTGACCGGCACCTTCACCGTGCTCTCGACCTTCTCGTCCTTGGCCGCCTTGACCGCGTTCTGAACCGCGATCTTCCCGAGTTCCGCGGGCTGTTGGGCCACCGACGCGTAGAGCGTGCCGGCCTCGACCGCTTTCAGGCCGTCCGGAGTGCCGTCGAAGCCGACGACCGAGACGGACTTCCCGGCCTTGCTGCCGAGCGCCTTGGCCGCGCCGAGCGCCATCTCGTCGTTCTCGGCGAAGACGCCGGTGACGCCGGGGTGCGACTGGATGAGGTTCGTCATGACGTCCAGGCCCTTGGTGCGGTCGAAGTCCGCGGGCTGCTTGGCGACCACCTTGATGTCCGGGTACGCCTTGAGGCCCTCGGCGAAGCCGGCTCCGCGCTCACGGCTGGCAGAGGTGCCCGCCGTGCCCTGGAGGATGACGATGCTGCCTTTGCCGCCGAGCTTGTCGGCCAGCGCATCGGCGGCGAGCTTGCCGCCCGCCACGTTGTCGGAGGCGACGAGGGTTGCTGTGTCGGCCTTGTTGACGCCCCGGTCGGCGGCGATCACGGGGATGTCCGCCTTGTTGGCGCTGCGGACGCCCGGCCCGACGGCGTCGGAGTCCACCGGGTTGACGATGATCGATGAGACTCCCGAACTGGTGAAGTTCTGAAGCTGGTTGGCCTGCTGGGAGGCGTCGTTCTGGGCGTCGGTGACGGTGAGGTCGATACCCGCCTTCTCCGCTTCCGCCTGCGCGCCTTCCTTCATCTGCACGAAGAAGGGGTTGTTGAGCGTGGAGAGGGACATGCCGACCTTCGTCGTGCCGCCGGACGAACCGGAGTTGAAGAAGGAGACCGCTCCGACGACGACGGCCACGGCGAGCGCCGCCCCGGCGAACTTCAGCGCTCCCTTGCGCCCGGAACCCGGTGCGCCGGGTGCCGTCCCCGCGGAGGAGGCCGCGCCCGAACCGGCCTTGCGGCGCAGCGTGTCGAGCAGGACGGCAAGGGCGATGACGACGCCGATGACGACCTGCTGCCAGAACGCCGACACGGAGAGGAGGTTGAGGCCGTTGCGGAGGACGGCGAGGATGAGCGCGCCGATCAGGGTGCCGGACGCCTTGCCGACGCCGCCGGCCAGGCTCGCCCCGCCGATGACGACGGCGGCGATGGCGTCGAGTTCGTACCCCTGCGCGGCCTGCGGCTGGGCGGAGACGAGGCGCGAGGCCAGGACGATGCCCGCGACGGCGGCGAAGAGGCCCGACAGGGCGTAGATGACGATCTTCTGGCGCTTGACGCGGAGTCCGGAGAGCCGGGCCGCTTCCTCGTTGCCGCCGATGGCGTACATCGAGCGGCCGATGAAGGTGCGGCCGAGGATCAGTGCGGTGATCAGGCCCATCGCGATCATCACGAGGACGGGTACGGGGAGCCAGCCGCCGAGCGTGTCACCGAGCCGTGAGACGGAGTCGGGGAAGGCGATCGGGCTGCCCTGCGAGATGACGAGGGAGAGGCCGCGGGCGATGGAGAGCATCGCCAACGTCGCGATGAACGGTGGGAGTTTCCCATACGAGACGAGGGCGCCGTTCACGAAGCCGCAGGCGATACCCGTGACGATCGCGAGCACGACGGCCAGGACGACTGGCACACCCGCCGACGTTGCGGACCAGGCGAGGACCGTCGCGGACAGGGCGGCCACCGAGCCGACGGACAGGTCGATGCCCGCCGAGACGATGACGAAGGTGACGCCGAACGCGAGGATCGCGGTGACGGCCGCCTGGACGCCGACGTTGAGCAGGTTCTGGGTGGTGAGGAAGTCGCCGGAGAGCAGCGACATCGCCACCACCAGGACGACCAGGGCGCTCAGGGCTCCGTTGTCGAGCAGGACGCGGCGTATCACGGAGGTGCCCCCTGCGCCCGTGTCACTCTTGAGTGTCTCAGTGGCCACGGGGGCCCTCCTCTTCGTTCTTCGGTGCGGGGTGTTCGTCGGGAGCGGAGGTGGAGACCGCGAGGGCCATCACCGCGTCCTGGGTGGCTTCTGCGGCGGGGAGTTCCCCGGCGATCCGTCCCTGGGCCATGACGAGGACGCGGTCGCTCATGCCGAGCACCTCGGGCAGATCGCTGGAGATCATCAGGACGGCATGGCCGGAGGCGGTCAGTTCGTTGATGAGCTGGTAGATCTCGACCTTGGCGCCGACGTCGATGCCCCGGGTGGGCTCGTCGAGGATGAGGACCCGGGTATCGGCCAGCAGCCATTTGCCGATGACGACCTTCTGCTGGTTGCCGCCGGACAGCGTGCGCACGTGCTGGCCGATGCCGGACATGCGGACGCCGAGCTGCTTCGCGATGCGGGCGGCGGCGGTGCGCTGGCCCTTGAGGTCGACGAGACCGGAGCGGGTGGCGGACCGCAGGGTGACCAGGCCCAGGTTCTCCTGCACGGAGGCGTCGAGCACGAGCCCCTGGCCCTTGCGGTCCTCCGGTACGAGGCCTATCCCGGCGCCCATCGCGGCAGGGACGTCGTGCCGGGCGAGGCGTTCGCCGCGTACGTCGACGGTGCCGGTGTCGTACGGGTCGGCGCCGAAGATCGCGCGTGCCACCTCCGTACGCCCTGCCCCGACGAGTCCGGCGAGGCCCACGACCTCGCCGGCGTGTACGTCGAAGCTGATGTCGTGGAAAACGCCGTTACGGGTCAGCCCGCGCACCGACAACAACGCATCGCCTGCGTCGGGGCGTTCGCGCGGGTACTGCTGCTCGATGCTGCGGCCGACCATGAGCTGGACGAGTTCGTCCTCGGGCGTGGAGGCCGGGACCTGGTCGATGCTGCGGCCGTCACGGAGGACGGTGACGCGGTCGCCGAGCGCCGCGATCTCCTCCAGGTGGTGGGTGATGAAGACGATCCCGACGCCGTCCTCCCGCAGTTGGCGCACGATCGCGAAGAGTTTGTCGACCTCCTCGGAGGTGAGCACGGCGGTCGGCTCATCCATGATCAGGACGCGGGCCTCCAGGCTGAGCGCCTTGGCGATCTCCACCATCTGGAGCCGGGCGATGCCCAGTTCACGCACCTTGGCGTCGGGGCGTACGTCGACACCGACGCGGCGCAGCAGCTCTGCCGCGTCCTGGCGCATCCGACGGTGGTCGACCAGCCCGTAGCGGCGTGGCTGCCGGCCGAGATAGATGTTCTCGGCCACTGTCAGATCCGGGACGAGGTTGAACTCCTGGTAGATGGTGGCGATTCCGAGCCGTTCGGCGTCCTGCGCGCCGTCGATGCGGACCTCGCGGCCCTCGGCCAGGATGCGGCCGTGGTCGGGGCGGTAGGCGCCGGAGAGCATCTTGATGAGGGTGCTCTTGCCCGCGCCGTTCTCGCCCAGCAGGACGTGGACCTCGCCTCTGCGGAGGTCGAAGTCGACGTTGTCGAGTGCCACCACGCCGGGGAAGGTCTTGCGCAGACCCTCGATGCGCAGCAACTCGTCGGGCGCGGTGGTCGGTTGCTCCTCCGGTGCGGTCACCGGTCGCTCCTCTGGTTGGTTGCGGCCCCGCCGCACGAGCGGCGCACGACGAGGCGGGCGGGCAGGGTGACGGACTGCGGGGTCCGTCCTTCGATCCGGTCGGCCAGCGCGCGCACGGCGGCCCGCGCGAGGTCGGCGGTCGGCTGGGCGATGGCGGTGATCGGCGGGTCGGTGTGGACGAACCACGGGATGTCGTCGAAGGCGGCGAGCGCGATGTCGTCGGGAACCCGCAGCCCCCGCGCCCGGATCGCGTCGAGCGCGCCGAGGGCCATCAGGTTGTCGGCGGCGAACACGACTTCGGGCGGCTCGGGGAGGGCCAGGAACCGTTCGGTGGCGCGGCGTCCGCTGGCGGCCTGGAAGTCGCCCTGCCCGATGTAGGCGTCGGGCAGGGCGAGCCCGAGCTCCCGCAGGGCATCCCGGAACGCCTCGACGCGTTCGTTGCCGGTGGTGGTGGCTGCGGGCCCGGCGATGATGGCGAGCCTGCGGTGACCGAGCCGGTGCAGATGCGCGACGAGGTCCTTGACCGCGCCCGTACCGTCGGCCCGGACGACGGGCACGTCGATGCCGGGGATCCAGCGGTCGGCGAAGACCATCGGCGTACCGCTCAGGGCGACCTCCCGCAGCAACGGTGAGCCGCCGTCGGCGGGCGAGACGAGGAGCCCGTCGATCCTGCGGTCGATGAGCGTGCGGATGTGGTGGTCCTGGAGCTCGGGCCGCTCGTCGGCGTTGCCGATGATGACGCTGTAGCCGAGCGCGCGGGCCTCCTCCTCGACGAAGCGGGCCAGCTCGGTGAAGTACGGGTTGAGCACGTCGCTGATGACCAGGCCGAGGGTCCGGGTCTGCGCGGTGCGCAACGAGCGGGCCACCGCGTTGGGCCGGTAGCCGAGCGCCTCGACGGCGGCGAGGACACGGGAACGGGCCTCTTCGCTGACGGACGGGTGGCTGTTCAGCACGCGCGAGACCGTAGCGACGGACACACCCGCCTCGGCCGCGACATCCTTGATGCCCGCCATGTCCGGACCACCTCCTTGTGGTTTCGGTACACCTCGAAACCTGGGGGCGGAACGGTGGCGGACCGGTTCACGACGCCATGGAATCGATTACACAGATGATTGGAATCGATTACATGGCCGAAAGCAAGACCCCCTCCCACGTCCGAGACCGGATCGTGACGGGAGGGGGAAGCGTGGAGAGGGAAGGGCGGAGGGGGGAAGGGTGGAAGGGTGGAAGGAGGGGAGGGGGGCGACCGGGTGGGGCGGTCAGTCGTTCTCGTTCACCCGGTGCCCTCGTCCCGTTCGCCTCGTTGCTGTGCGTCACGGTCTCCGCGCCCGGTGTCCCCGAGGTCGAGGTGTTCCGCGGACCGCCGTTCTTCGTCAGTCCACTTCCGGGTGTCGCGCGGCTCCACGTACGGTTCCTCGTCTGCGGACCGGCCGCTGATGACCGCTCGTTCCCGTGCCATCTCCGCGTCGAACTCGAGTCCCAGCAGGATCGCCAGGTTCGTGATCCACAGCCAGACCAGAAAGATGATGACGCCGGCCAGGGCCCCGTACGTCTTGTTGTACGAGCCGAAGTTGGCCACGTAGACGGCGAAGGCGGCCGAGGCGGCGAGCCAGATCAGCAGGGCCAGGAGACTGCCCAGCGAAATGAACTTGAAGCCGCGGCCCTTGGCATTCGGTGCTGCCCAATACAGGAGCGCCAGCATGATGGCCACCAGCACCACGAGGACGGGCCACTTGGCGATGGACCACACGGTCATGGCGGTGTCGCCCACGCCCAGCGCCGTGCCGACCTGCCGGGCAATGCCTCCGGAGAGCACGACGATCAGAGCACTGACGCAGGCGAGGATCATCAGCACCAGGGTCAGGCCGACGCGCACCGGGAGCACTTTCCAGGCCGGGCGGCCCTCCGGCATGTCGTAGACGACGTTGGAGGCGCGGATAAAGGCGGCGATGTACCCGGAAGCCGACCACAGGGCGCCCAGCAGGCCGACGACAGCCAGCACGGAACTCGTCCCCCCGCTGGACTGCAGCTGCGTCACCGCGTTGGTGATCACGTCACGGGACGAACCCGGCGCGAGCTTCTGGATGTTGTCCAGGACCTTCTGCGTGGCGGAGTCGCCCGCGATGCCCAACAGCGCGACCAGAACCAACAGGGCGGGAAACAGGGCCAGGATGGCGTAGTAGGTCAGACCAGCAGCTTTGTCGGCCAGTTCGTCCCGCTTGAACTCCTTGACTGTGCGCTTCAGCACATTCTTCCAGGACCGCTTGCCGACCTGGGTCGGTGAGCTGGGAGGCTTGCCGGACTGATTCATGGGCGTCTCCCACAGGTTCGAAGGAACGTTGCGACGAGCCCGCCGTACGCGACACGCACGGTACGGCCGACGGCAGACGGCCGGGTCTCCTGATGGACGCGCGACCGCCGCGAGCGAGGGGCGCCCTCCGTGGGCGGCCCCTCGCCTTCTGATGGGCGGGGAAATGAGCCGCCCCTTACGGGCGACCTGTCTGGTCGCGTGCTTCCCGTGCGGCGTCCTGACCGACCTCGCGCAGGCCGGCGGCGGCCTCCTGTCCAGATTCCTGAGCCTGCTGCTTGGTGGCTTCGGCGGCCTCCTGTGCCGTGCCCTTCACCGATTCCACGGCGTCCATGGCCGGCTGGCGCATCCCTTCCTTGAGATCCTGCGCCGCGTCCTGCGCTGCCTGCTTGGCCGGCCCGAGCAGTTCGTCGGAGTGCTCGCGGAGCTGGGAACCGACCCGTTCCTCCGCATCCGAGGGCGGGAGGAGGGCGGCGGCGAGCATGCCGGCGCCGAACGCGATGACCCCTGCCGCGAGGGGACTGCCCTGGGTCTGCCTGGTCATCTGCCCCGGGGCCTCACGCACGGACTGACCGACCTGACCGGCCGCGTGCCGGACGGTGTCCTGCGCCTCTCCGGCACGCTCCGCGAGGTCATGCGCCTTCTGTCCGGACTGCGCCCCCGGAGTGCGGTCGGCCGTGCCCATCACACGCTCCTTGAGACCGGTCAGCCGATGCTGAGCTGCATCAGCCTTGCGCCGGGCTATCTTCCCCGGTGTCGCCTTGTCCGCGAGGCGGTCGACATTGCGCGCCAGCCGCGCCCGGGTGTCGTCCACCTCGGCCTTCAGTTCGTCCGGTTCCGTGCCCATTGGGCATCCTCCTTCAGTGTTTCCGCAGTCCGTTCGGGCTTGACCTGTACCGCGCGCATCTGTTTGCGTCCGGACACGAAGAGGGCGGCGCCCACCAGCGCCCAGACGGCCGTCACGATGAGCGCGGCCCAGGCGAGGTCGACGAGGTGCGCCAGCCCGAAGATCGCGGCCAGGCTGCCCAGCAACAGCACCAGATGCCCGGCGTATCCGGAACCGGCGAGCATCCCGGCGGCCTTGCTCGCCCTGGTCGCCTCTTGCTTGATCTCGGCTTTCGCCAGTTCGATCTCGCTGCGGACGAGTCGGGTGAGGTCGTCACTGATCTCGCCGACAAGCTCTCCGATGGACGGATCCGCCGCCGGGGCCCTGGTGGCGCCGGACGGGCCGGAGTCATGCTGGTCGGTGGCGTTCTGCGAAGAGGAAATGGCCACGACTCAGCTCCCTTACGGCTGTTGCGGGTCGGGGTTCGGATACGGGTCCGTGACCGGCAGCGGCCCGGGTGGGGCGATCGAGCCGCCGTAGGACGGCGTCGGCGACGGGACGCCCGTGTCTGCGGGCTCCCTCGAACCGTCCGGTGGTCCGTCCGTCGTCGTACCGGGCCGACCCCTCTGGGCGGTGCCCGACGCCGAGCCGGCCGGACTGTCGACCTCTGTGGGCGAAGTCGTTCCCTCGCCTGCGGACTTGACGCCCTTGCCCAGACGAGCCGTCACGAAACCGGCGAGCGCGGCTCCCGCCAGGAAGGCACCGGGACGCCGGCGCGCGAAGGCCTGGATGTCGCTGACGAGTCCTTGCGGACCCCCGCTCTCCAGCCTTTCCGCCACGTCGCGGCCGCGATCGGCTATCTGACGCACCGCGTTCGTGGCCGGTGAATTCTCCTTGCCGCTTTCTCCCATGTCGCTCAGTTCGTCCGCCAGTCGACGGACGCTCTGCGCCAGGCTCTGCGTCTGGGTCCGCGCCTGGTCCTGCAGTTGATCACGCAGCTCGCCCACGACATCCTGGGCCCGCGCCGCGGCTTCTCCCGCCACGTCGCCCGCGTGTTCCTTGGCGGTGCCGGTGACGTCGGTCGCCTTCTCACTCACCAGCCCGACGCCCTCACCGGCTTTGTCCTGTGCCGTCTGCTTCACAGCCGCCGCCGTGTCATCGCTCGGACCGTTCGCACCGTTGAAGTCGCTCAACGTTCCTCCTCGGTCGCCGTGTGCCGGAAGGTGCGTTCCTGTCCCTTTTCGGGTGCACCACCTTCCATCATGACGTCCGATGCGGAACGCGCCATATGGCCAGATTTGGTCGCTGAGAGCTGCGGCGAACTGATCTCGTCTTCAATCGTCGCGAAACCTGGCCCCAGGGCGGCACTGGCGGGACGGGACGCGTAACAGGCGCTGGGCACCCGTGCCGTCCGAGCACCTTCGAAGGCCTGGGGCACGGCGGTCACGGATAGTCCAGGCAGACACCGCCATTGGAGTGAGCGAGCCGCCGCCGCGGGCAGACGCACCCGGCGCGGGCGGCCCCGATAAAGCAGAAATTCCCAGGTCAACCGGGGTCTTCGACGGCAGCCGGTACTGGCCGGTGGTCACAACCCACCCTGTCCGCCGACCTGGCGGCGAGGAATCCGGGCACCACGATCTTCCACTGCACGGAGAACTGCCGCGGGACGCCCAGGAGAGCACCGTCCCGCGGCAGCCGTACCTCACGGGCCTTCAATGGTGCCAAGGCCAACGGCGTTCAGGGGCGCACGGTGCACAGGGCGAGAAGGCAGAGGTTGAATCCCTGGGTGTTGCTGGGGCCCGTGTGGCCGCCGGGGCCGGATTCGCCGACCGTGCACCGCGCCAGCAGGCAGAGATTCCCGCCCTGTATTCCCCGGTAGAAGCCCGGTGAACCGGTGGCGGGTGCGGCCTCGCGAGCAGCATGTGCCTGGCGAGGCGCCACCTCGGAAGGGGAGGCGGCCGAGGCGGCGGGGGCGGCCGCCAGCAGCACGGTGCCGACGAGGGCTCCGACGAGCGGCCACCGCAGAGCGGGAAGGGGGATCTGCATGGGGTTCTCCAGTTCACTACCGGTTCGCTACCGGGACGCGGGAACGCGACGCCCGAACAAATGCCCGGACACCACTTCTTCGGTGCGGTGCCTTCTCCGGATGGGTGCCTGGCGCAAAACCGCCCGGCGATTGGCTGATACACGCCAGCGAACTGCAAAAAAGGCGTCCGCTCACGTGTCCTGCGTCACACGAGCAATCCGAGGGTGAAGTGACTCCGAATGACTGGTGTGAAGGCCCTGTTGGGGCGAAGCCGGCGCAATGGAGGCTGTCAGCATGCCATGACCCTCAGAAGTGGATGCTTCGCGATCGTGATGCGCGCATACCCGTCTCGTCCCGGGCCGTCCCGCCAAGCCATCCGCCGTCGCTCCCCGAGGCGCGCCGCCGGTCCCCAGGGCCGGCAGTCCTCGCAATCGGCCCTCGCCCGTCCTGCTCCGCCCTGCTGCGCATGCGCGCTCTGGCCGATGCCATCGCAGGTCTCCCCCACCGAGGTGAATACGCGTGACCGACGTACCCCATACCGGAACCCCGAAGGGCGCCCTGCGCCTGACCGCCGCTCAGCAGGGGGTCTGGTTCGCGCAGCGGCTCGACCCGGCGGATCCGGCGTACAACATCGCGGAGTACGCCGATATCCGGGGCCCTGTGGAACCGGACCTGCTGCGCCGCGCCGTCGGCCACGCCACAGCCGAGATGGAGGCTCTGCGCACCACCTTCGGTGAGCGGGACGGGGTTCCCTTCCAGCGCGTGCGGGAGGGCACGTCCATATCGGTGCCGGTGGTGGACCTCTCCGACCAGGAAGATCCGCATGCCGAGGCTCAACGTCGAATGCGATCGTGTCTGGCTGAGCCCGCAGACGTTTCGGCGGGGCCTCTGGTCCGACTGACTCTCTACCGCCTCTCTCCCTCGCGCCACCTCTTCCACCAGCAGGTGCACCACCTGGCCCTCGACGGTTACGCGGCGGTCCTGGCCCTCTCCCGTATCGCCGAGGTCTACTCCGCTCTCGTCCTCGCCCCGGACGACCTTCCCGAGCCGCGCCCCACGCGCACCCTCGCCGCGCTCATCGAGGAGGAGGACGCCTACCTCGCGTCCGAACAGGGCACGCGGGACGAGAGGTTCTGGGCGGGACACCTGATCGGCGCCCTCCCGCCCGAAGCCCCCGCACCCTCCGCCGCGAAGGGAAAGTACGGGACGGCGTCGGTGCGACGGGTGTACGGCCCGGCGGAGACGGCACGGCTGAAGGCCGCCGCAAAGCGGGCCGGAACCGGCTGGCCGACCTTCGTCATGGCGGCACTGGCCCTGTGCCTGCACCGGGAGAAAGGGCTCGGCGAGGTCGTGCTCGGTCTGCCTGTCACCGGTCGGCGGACTCCGGCGGCCCGGGCGACACCTGCCATGCTCAGCTCGGTCCTGCCGATGCGGCTCGCGGTCTCCCCCGCCGACCGGGTGGCCGATCTGGCGCGCCGGGCCTCCGCCGAAGCCCGTTCGGTGCTCCGTCACCAGCGCAGGCCTGCCGAAGGGCTGCGCCACCAACTCGGGCTGACCGGCACGACGACGGCGCTGACCGGGCCGTCCGTCAACATCCTCGCCTTCGACGACGCCTTGCGATTCGGCCCTCATCCGGCCACCCTGCACAATCTGTCGATCGGCCCGGTCGAGGACCTGGCCGTGGCCGTACACGCCTCCTTCGGAGACGGAGGTATCCATGTCGATCTGCTGGGCAACGCCGCGCGCTACGGCCGGCAGGACCTCGTAGGGCCGCATGAGCGCCTGTGCCGGGTCCTCGACGCGTTCGTGGAGGACCCTGAGCGAACCGTCGGAGCGGTCAGCCCCGTTGACGAGGACGAAAGGCGGCGGGTGCTCGGCCTCGGCGGCGCCCGGCCCCCGGGAAGCGACGCACCGGAACCATCTCCCCTGACCGAACAGTTCGCCCGGCAGGCGCGGGCCACTCCGCACCTCACCGCCGTTGTCTGCGACGGCGTGACGCTCACCTTCGACGAACTCAGCCACCGGGTGGACCGCCTGACGGCCGTGCTCACCTCGCGGGGCGCCCGGCCCGGCACCCGGGTCGCGGTGGGGCTGCCACGCTCCACCGATCTGGTCGTGGCGATACTCGCCGTGATGCGGACGGGGGCCGCCTATCTGCCGCTCGACCCCTCTTACCCGGCGGACCGGCTCGCGTTCATGATCGAGGACTCCCGGCCCGTCGCACTGGTGGCGACCGGGTCCTCGGCGAGCGCGATCGACCCGCGGGGTTCGATTCCGCGCATCGATCCCTCGACATCCCTGTCCGGGGCGGGCGGGGAGCCGGCCGGACCCGAACCTCATGACGCCGCGTACGTCATCTACACCTCCGGGTCCACCGGCCGCCCCAAGGGTGTCGTCGTGGAGCACCGATCCCTGAGCAACCTTCTGGAGCACCATCGCCAGGAGTCCCACACGCTGGCCGAGGAAACACTGGGGCGACGGCTGCGGGTCGCGCTGAGCGCCGCGACCTCCTTCGACGCGGCCTGGGATCCGGTGCTCTGGATGGTCGCCGGACACGAGTTGCACATCGTCGCGGACGACGTACGCCGTGATCCTCAGGCGCTGGTGCGGTACCTGGTCGACCATCGTGTCGACGCGATCGAGACGACCCCCACGTACCTGCGGCAGATGCTGGCCTCGGGCCTGCTCACCTCGGAGAGTCACCGGCCGCGTGTCATCGCCCTGGGCGGGGAATCCGTTGACGACGGGCTGTGGGAGGAGCTGGCGGCCGACCCCGACCTGCTGGTCTTCAACTTCTACGGTCCCACGGAGGCCACCGTCAACGCCGTGACCGCCCGGATCACCGGTGACTCTCCCGTGATCGGGCGCCCCGTTACGGGAGCCGGCGCCTATGTGCTGGATCCGTCCCTGCACCCGCAGCCCAGAGGATCGGTGGGAGAGCTGTACCTCTCGGGCGAGGGCGTGGCGCGCGGATACGCGGGCCGGCCCGGGCTCACCGCGGAACGATTCATGCCGGACCCCTTCGGCCTGCCGGGTGCGCGCATGTATCGCACCGGTGACCTCGCCCGGTGGGGCGAGAACGGTTCGCTGGAGTTCGTGGGGCGCAGCGACCGGCAGGTCAAGGTGCGCGGTGTGCGGGTCGAGACCGGGGAGGTCGAGGCCGCGCTGCGCTCTGTCCCCGGAGTCGAGGACGCCGCTGTCGCCCTCACCACCGCGCCGGACGGTCCCGAGCGGCTGGCCGCGTTCCTGGTGGCCGGAGCAGATGCGCCGACTCACGCGGAGACGCGTGACGCGGTCGCTTCCCTGCTGCCCGGCCCGTTGGTGCCGACGGCCTGGGCGACGGTGGAGCGTCTGCCGCTCACCCCCAACGGGAAGCTCGATGTGGCGGCCCTGCCGCCGGCTCTGCCGGTCGCGTCCGACGGAGGCGCTCCGCGCACCGCCTCGGAGGCCCGGATGTGCGAGGTGTTCGCGGCGTGCCTGGGCGTGCCACGCGTCGGCCGGGACGACGACTTCTTCGCGCTGGGCGGCCACTCGTTGCTCGCGATGCGGCTGATCGGCCGGATCCGCGGCGAATTCGGCGCGGAGGTGCCGATCAGCACCCTGTTCTCCGCTCCCACACCCGTCGGCCTGATGGCGGCGCTGGGGGAAGTCGACGCGGCCCGGCAGCCGGTGACGGCCGTCGACCCCCGCCCACGGCGGCTCCCCCTCTCGTTCGGGCAACAGCGGCTGTGGCTCCTGGAGACGCTGGGCGACGCGGGTGCCTCGTACCATCTGCCGGTGGCGCTGCGCCTGCGCGGCCCCCTGGACCGCGACGCGCTGGAGCTTGCCCTCCATGACGTCGTCGAGCGGCACGAGGTGCTGCGCACGATCGTGGTGGAGACCCCGCAGGGCCCGTTCCAGAAAATCCTTCCGCCTGCGCAGCTTCCGCGTCCGCTGCTGCGGGACACGGCAGCCGGCGAGCCGCTCGGCCAGGACACCGCCCCCTTCGACCTGGCACGCGAGATCCCGTTGCGCGCCCGGTTGTTCCGTCTGGGCGCCGAGGAGAACGTGCTGCTCGTGACGTTGCACCACATCGCCGCCGACGGATGGTCGATGGGGCCCCTCGTGCGGGATCTGTCCGCCGCCTACGCCGCGCGCCGCTCGGGGCGGGCGCCCGAGTGGGGCCGGCTACCGGTGCAATACGTCGATTTCGCGCTCTGGCAGCGTGAACTGCTCGGAGATCCGGACGCACCGGACAGTCTCGCGCGCCGCCAGCTTTCCTCCTGGGCCGATTCTCTGGCCGGGCTGCCTGAGGAGTCGTCGTTCCCGACGGACCGACCTCGCCCGGCCCGCTCCTCCGGGAGGGGCGGGAGCGTCCCCGTGCGGCTCGGGGCACAGGAGCACCGGGCGCTGGTAAGGCTGGCCGGGGACTGCGGCGCGAGCTCCTTCATGGTGCTCCACGCGGCGCTGGCCGCCCTGATGTCGCGCCTGGGCGCAGGCGACGACATCGCCGTCGGCACCCCGGTGGCAGGTCGGACCGACGAGGCACTCACCGAGTTGGTCGGCTTCTTCGTCAACACACTGGTCCTGCGTGCCGACACCTCCGGCTCCCCCGCGTTCCGGACCCTCGTGGAGCGGGTGGCCCGTACCGACCTGGAGGCCTACGCCCACCAGGACATCCCCTTCGAGCGCGTGGTCGAGGAACTGGCGCCACCGCGATCACTCGCGCGCCATCCGCTGTTCCAGGTGATGCTGAGTCTCAACAACACGCCCGCGCCACGCCCGCGTCTCGACGGTCTCGCCGTCAGCCACGAGTCCTCCGTGGGACGGACGGGCTCCAAGTTCGACCTCAGCTGGGACCTGTCCGAGCACCACGACGGCCAAGGCCGCCCCGACGGGATCACCGGTGAACTGGAGTACGACGAGGACCTCTTCGACCGTACGACGGCGGAACGGTTCGCCGAGCACTTCACCCGCCTGCTGAGCGCCCTGCTGTCCGCGCCGGACCGTCCGATGGCGGACGCCGGCTTCCTGACTCCGGCGCAGCGCGCGGCGGCGCTGGACGAGCTGCCGCGCACGGCGCGGAAGCCGCTCGGCCCGACGCCGGGGACGGGCGACGATGACTGGACGGTGCTGGACGTCCTGGCGACCCGCGCGGCCGTCCAGCCGGACCGCACCGCGGTCGTGGCAGCCGACACCCGCCTCACCTTCGGTGAACTCCGCCTGCTCTCCGACCGCTTGGCCGCCTCGCTCAGGGACCGGGGGGTCGGCTCCGGTGACCGGGTGGCGGTGGCCCTGCCGCGCACCTCCGTCGCCGTCGTGGCGATGCTGGGCATCCTGCGGGCCGGAGCGGTGTACGTCCCGCTCGACCCGGTACAGCCTGCGGCCCGCACCTCGCTGATCCTCGATACGGCCGCCCCGCGCCTGGTGCTGACCACCGCCACCATCCGGGAGGCTCTTCCGGAGACGGCCGACGTCCTCCTGCTCGACGGGGCCGAGCAGGAAGGCACCGTCCCGGAGAGCATGCCGCTCCCGCCCCGCGGCCGCGACGCCGCGTACGTGCTGTACACCTCCGGATCCACCGGGCTGCCCAAGGGCGTCGTGGTCGAGCACCGGTCCCTGGCCGCGCTGCTCGCCCATCACCGCGATCGGCTGATGGGCCCCGCCGAGGCGGACAACCATGGGCTGCCGCTTCGGGTGGCGCACACGGCCGCGATGACGTTCGACGCCTCCCTCGACCCGCTGCTGTGGATGATCGCGGGCCACGAACTGCACCTCGTGGACGACGTGACGCGCCGGGATCCGGAGTCGCTCGCCGCCCTGCTCCACGAGCGGGCGATCGATGTCGTGGAGACGACCCCCTCGTTCGTGGAGGAGCTGCGTGCCTGTGGCCTGTTCGCTCCCGGGCGGCCTCGGCCACGCGTGCTGGCACTGGGTGGGGAAGCGGTATCCGCACCACTGTGGCGGGAAATGGCCGCTTTGTCCGACGTGGCCGTGTGGAATCTGTACGGCCCCACGGAGACGACTGTCGACAGTGTGATGGGCCGCGTCCTGCCCGGTGTGCGACCCCACCTCGGCCATCCGGTGACCGGTGCGCGGGCCCGGGTCCTGGACCCGCGGCTGGAGCCGGTCGCCCCCGGGGTGACGGGGGAGCTCTATCTGTCGGGTCCGGGCGTCGCCCGGGGCTACGAGAACCGCTCCGGTGCGACGGCGGAGCGCTTCCTGCCCGATCCGTACGGGCCGCCGGGCTCCCGGATGTACCGCACCGGCGATCTGGTGCGCCGGGTCGAAGGGCGCCTGGAGTACCTGAGCCGCGCCGACGGGCAGATCAAGATCCGCGGCTTCCGGATCGAGACCGGCGAGGTCGCGTCGGCCCTGAATACCCACAGCGACATCGCGCAGTCGGCGGTCGCGGTTCGCTCCGGCTCCGGCTCCGGCTCCGGCTCCGAGGGGAAGGAGGCGCAACTGGTTGCCTGGGTCGTGGCCACCGGTCATCGAGACCTGCCACCGCGGGAGTTGCGCGCCTTCGTCGCACAGCGGCTGCCGGCCCACATGGTCCCTTCGCTGATCGTCCCGGTCGCCGCCCTTCCGCTCACTCCGCACGGAAAGGTGGACTTCACCGCGCTGCCGCTGACCTCCCCGGCCGGGAGCACCGGGACAGCGGGGCGGGCCCCGCGGTCCGCCCGGGAGGAGATCCTCTGCGTCCTGTTCGCGGAGAGCCTGGAGCACGAACAGGTCTCCCCTGACGACGACTTCTTCGAGCTGGGGGGCCACTCGCTCCTGGCGACCCGACTGATCGGCCGGATCCGCTCCGCGTTCGGGGTCGAACTCCCGGTGCGGGCGCTGTTCGAGTCCACGACGCCCGCGGCGCTGTCGGAGCGGCTGGAGGGAGCGGGCCGGGCGCGGCCCGCGCTACGGCGAGCGCCGCGCCCGGAACGGCCACCGCTCTCCGCGGCGCAGGAGCGCCTGTGGTTCCTGCACCAGCTGGACCCGGGAGCGGCGGCTTACCACATGGCGTTCGCGGTGCGTCTCGACGGCAGCCTGGACCGGCACGCCCTGCGGCGCGCTCTGGGTGATGTTCTGACCCGACACGAAAGCCTTCGCACGGTGATCGAGCCCGGCGACGGCAGTCCGCGTCAGCATGTCCTCGCGCCGGGCGACGCGCTGCCGGACCTCCCGGTCGTCGAGGCCGAGGATGCGCACCTGCGCGAGGCGATGCGCGAGGCGGCGGCCGTGCCCTTCGACCTCATGCGGGACGTTGCCTTGCGGCCGATCCTGTTCCGGAGCGGTGAGGACCGGCACACCCTGCTGGTCACCGTCCACCACATCGCGGCCGACGGATGGTCCATGGGACCTCTGGCGCAGGATCTGGCCGGCGCCTACGCGGCGCGGTCCGCCGGGCGGGCGCCGAGCTGGGCGCCGCTGCCGGTCCAGTACGCGGACTACACGCTCTGGCAGCGCGACCTGCTCGGCAGCTTCGAGGATCCCGCCTCCGCGGCGTCGGCCCAGCTCGCCTTCTGGAAGGACCGTCTGGCCGGCGCTCCTGAGGAGACCGTCCTGCCCGCCGACCGTCCACGGCCCGCCTCGCCGGGCGGTCTCGGGGGCACGGTTCCGGTACGCGTACCGGAGGAGACCATGGCGGACGTGGCGCGGCTGGCGAGGTCGACCGCCAGCAGCACGTTCATGGTGCTGCACGCCGCCCTGGCGGCGCTGCTGCACCGGATGGGCGCCGACAGCGATCTGACCATCGGCACCCCGGTGGCCGGGCGGGCCGACGAGGCACTCGACCCTTTGGTGGGCTTCTTCGTCAATACCCTCGCCCTGCGGACGGACCTGGGCGGCGATCCGGACTTCACCGAACTGCTCTCCCGGGTACGGGAGACAGACCTGTCCGCCTACGCACACCAGGAGCTTCCCTTCGAGCGGCTGGTGGAGGCCGTCCGGCCGACGCGTTCACTCTCCCGCCACCCGCTCTTCCAGGTCATGCTGACCCTCAACAACCACCGGCCGCCCCGACTGGACCTGCCCGGTCTGGAGGCCCGGCTGGAGGGGGTCGACACCGGAGGCGCGAAGTTCGATCTCTCCTTCTCCTTCACCGAACGGACGTCGGCCGGGGACGAGGGCCCCCATCTCGACGGAACGCTGGAGTTCAGCCAGGACCTGTTCGACGCCGAGACCGCCGTACGGATCACCGAGCGGTTCACCCGCCTCCTCGCGCACGCGGTACGCGATCCCGCAACGGCAGTCGGCGACCTGCCGCTGACCGGCGCCGAAGAACAGCGACGGCTGCTGGCCCTGGGCGGGAGCGGGAACCTGGTCCGCCACGACACCGTACCGCCCATGACGGTGCTGGACCGGTTCGCCGCCACCGTGGCTGCGGCCCGTAGCGGTGACATCGCGGTGACCGCCCCGGACGGCAGCCTCTCCTTCGCGGAACTGGACGCCCGCTCCGACCGGATCGCGGCACTGCTCGCCCGGGCCGGTGCGGTGACGGGAGACCGGGTGGCCGTACTGCTGCCGCGGAGCACTGACTCGATCGCCGCACTCCTCGCGGTGCTCAAGGCGGGGGCCGTCCACGTCCCCGTGGACGACTCCCTTCCGCAGGGCCGGATCGACGCGGTGCTGGCCGACGCCGGCCCGCACACCGTACTCACGGCGGACGCCACGCACACGCGGGCATCGGGCCGATGGCACCGCCTGAACCTGGACTCCCCGGACTTTTCCACCGCACCCTCGCCCCTGCGGGAGCGGGTCAGGCCGGGCCCCGTTGAGCCCGCCTATCTCCTGCACACCTCGGGTTCGACCGGCCGGCCCAAGGGAGTCCTGGTCGGGCACGGCTCCCTCGCCCGGCTGCTGGAACACCATCGGCGTCATCTCTTCGGGCCGTCGGTCCGGGCCGCCGGAAAGCCCCGGCTCGATGTCGCGTTGACGACCGCCCTGTCCTTCGACGCCGCGTGGGATCCGGTGCTCTGGATGGTCGACGGGCACCGGCTGCATGTGCTGGACGATCTGACGCGACGAGACCCGGAGGCCCTCGTCGAGGCGGTACGCGTCCTGGGCCTGGACGTGCTGGAGTCCACGCCCACACATGTGCGGCAGTTGCTGGATGCCGGGCTGTTCGCCGGGTCCGGCCGGGCCCCGTCCGTGATCGTCCTGGGCGGCGAGGCCGTCCCGGCCGTGCTCTGGGACGACCTGCGGTCCCGTCCGGGCCTGACCGCGTGGAACTTCTACGGGCCCACCGAAGCGACGGTGGACACCCTCACCGCCGACGTACGGGCGACCGAACGGCCCGTGCTCGGCACCCCGGTCGAGGGGACGTCCGTACGGCTCCTGGACGACCGGCTGCGGCCGGTCCCGGTCGGAGTGACCGGCGACCTCTACCTGGCCGGGGACAGCCTGGCCCTCGGTTACCACGGACAGTCCGCGGAGACCGCGGCGCGTTTCGTGCCCGACCCCCACGGACCCGCCGGGACGCGGATGTACCGCACCGGAGACCGGGCCGTGCGCAGGCGTGACGACGCCCTGGAATTCGCCGGGCGGGCCGACGGGCAGGTCAAGGTGCGCGGGTTCCGGGTGGAGCCGGAGGGAATCGCCGCCGTGCTGGCAGAGCACGCCGACGTCGCCCAGGCGGCGGTGGTGGCACACGGCGAGGGCTCCGGGGGCTCCCGCCTGGCCGCGTACGTGGTGCTCACCGCACAACACGCCGTCCCGGCCGGAAGCGATGCCATGGACCGCGCCACGCCGGTCGGCCCCGCGAGGTCCGACGCCGACCGGCTGGACGGGCTGCGGGAGCACGCGACGGTCCGGCTGCCCGGGTACATGGTCCCCTCAGGTTGGGTCGCCGTGGACAGCATCCCCCTGACACCGAACGGGAAGCTGGACCGCAAGGCCCTGCCCGGCCTCGCCCCGCAGGCGGCATCCGCGTGCCCGGGGCGCAGCCCCCGTAACCCCCGGGAGGACGTGCTGTGCACACTGTTCGCCCAGGTACTGGAGCGCGAGCAGGTACTCATCGACGACGACTTCTTCGCCCTGGGCGGCCACTCCCTGCTGGCGGCGGGTCTGATCCGCCGCATCCGTGACGCCCTGGGGGCGGATGTCAGCATCCGCAGTCTGTTCGAGGCGCCCACGGTCGCCGCGCTCGCGGAACGGATCGGCGCCGGCGTTCAGGACAACCCGCTGGCGACGCTGCTGCCTCTGCGGACCAGGGGAAGCCTGCCGCCGCTGTTCTGCGTCCACCCGGCCGGCGGACTGGCCTGGTCCTACGCGGGTCTGCTCCCCCACCTCGGCAACGACCGGCCGGTCTACGGGCTCCAGACCCCGAACCTGGACGGCACCGAGCCCTTCCCGGACAGCATCGAGGCGATGGCCTCCGTGTACGTGGCGGAGCTACGGGCCGTCCAGCCGCACGGCCCGTACCACCTGTTCGGCTGGTCCTTCGGCGGCAACGTCGTGCAGGAGGTCGCCGTCCAGCTCCAGGAGGCGGGCGAGGAGGTGGCCCTGCTGACGATCCTGGACGCCTTCCCGCTCGCCCCGCTGGACGACCTGGACAGCGCGAGCCGGGACACCGTCTTCCGGGCCCTGCTCTCCAACATGGGAGTCGGCCAGGAGGTCCTGGACGGGGAGGGACCGGTGGAAGCCGCCGCCGTACGCGATCAGTTCCTCGCGAACGGGAGCCCGCTCGGGGCGCTCGAACCGGCCACGATCGACGCGATGGTGGACAACTTCGCCGGCCAGGCCCGGCTGATGAGGAAGTACACCCCCCGGGTGTTTCACGGTCCGGTGCTGTTCTTCACCGCGACCGAGGGCCGCCCCCGGGACATCTTCGGCCTGTCCCTGTGGGCCCCGTACATCGACGGCCCCCTCGAGAACCACGACGTGGCGTGCGCGCACGCCCAGATGATGCAGCCCGCAGCGCGGGAGCAGATCGGCACCACTGTCTCGGCCATGCTCGACACCGGCCATCACACCGAACGAGGAGATCTGTCATGACGAACCCCTTCGACGACCCCCGCACCCAGCACCGCGTCCTGGTCAACGACGAGGGACAGCACGCCCTGTGGCCGTCGTTCGCGTCGGTCCCCGCCGGCTGGGACGAGGTGTTCGGCCCGGCGGAGCACGCCTCCTGCCTGGAGTACGTGGAGGCCAACTGGACCGATATCACGCCCAGGAGCGCCCGCGCGAGGGTGGCGTGACCCGGCCCTCTCCTCACCGGCGGCACACGCAGGGCCCGTCCGCTCCACGCACTTCGAAAGGTATCCATGACCTCCCCTCCGACCCGTCCGGCGATACGCGCCGAAGGGCTCGCCAAACGCTTCGGGAGTAAGCAGGCACTGGCCGGTGTGGACCTCGAAGCGGCGCCCGGCACCGTGCTGGGGGTCCTCGGCCCGAACGGTGCGGGGAAGACCACCACAGTGCGGATCCTGTCGACGCTGCTGCGGCCGGACAGCGGCCGGGCCTGGATGGCGGGTCACGACGTCCTCGCCGAACCGGAGGCCGTACGCCGCGACCTCGGACTGTCGGGGCAGTACGCCGCGGTCGACGAGAAGCTGACCGGACGGGAGAACCTCTACCTGGTCGCGCGGCTCTACGGGCTCGGCCGTCACGCCGCCCGCCGCAGAGCCGGTCAGCTGCTGAGCGACTTCGACCTGGAGGACGCCGCGGACGTGCCCAGCAGGACGTACTCCGGGGGGATGCGCAGACGGCTCGACCTGGCCGGCGCGCTGGTGGCGCGGCCGGCCGTGGTCGTGCTGGACGAGCCCACGACGGGGCTCGACCCGAGAGGCAGGGCCGATACCTGGCAGGCCGTCAGGAACCTCGTCGCCGACGGTACGACGGTGCTGCTCACCACCCAGTATCTGGAGGAGGCCGACCAGTTGGCCGACGCCATCGTCGTCATCGAGAACGGACACGTGGTCGCGCGCGGCTCGGCGGCCGAGCTCAAGGCACGGGTGGGAGGTGAGCGCCTCTCGCTCACCGTCGCGGAACCCGCACACCGCGTCGCCGCGGCCGAGATACTGGGCACGCTCGGCGATCACCGCCCCGACCTCGACCCGCGCACCGGCCGCCTGACCGTCCCCACCGAGCACGGAGCCCAGAGCCTGGAATACGCGCTCGGCTGCCTGCGCCTGGCCGGTATCGTCGTCCGGGACGTCGCGCTGGCGCCGCCCACGCTGGACAACGTGTTCCTCTCCCTCACCGGCCGCCCCCTCGCCCCGGGCGGGACAACGGCCCGTCCTGCGGCCTCATCGGGGACCGCCACCGTCGGCGGGGGTGACCGGTGACCGCCGTCCAGCGGCTGGGCCGCGACTCCTCCATCGTGGCCTGGCGCAATCTGCTGAACCTGCGTCGGACCCCCGGATCGGTCATCGCCGCGCTCGTACAGCCGGTGATGTTCGTCCTGCTGCTCGCCTACGTCTTCGGCGGCAGCCTCGGCGGAGCCGAGTACCGGACGTTCCTGATGGGCGGCATCTTCGCCCAGGCCGTCACCTTCAACTCCGCGTTCACCGCGCTGGGACTGGCCAACGACATGGACAAGGGCATCGTCGACCGCTTCCGATCGCTGCCGATGCCCGCCATGGCAGTCCTCCTGGGGCGGACCCTGTCGGATCTGACCATGAGCGCGTTGACCCTGGTGGTCACCTCCCTGTGCGGGCTTCTGGTGGGCTGGCGGGTCAGCGCCTCGCCGGTCGACGCACTCCTGGCCTATCTGCTGATCCTGCTCTTCGCCTTCGCCATGTCCTGGGTGGGGGCAGCGATCGGACTGATGGCCCGCAGCGTCGAGGTCGCGCAGAGCGCCGGGCTGATCTGGCTCTTCCCCGTCACCTTCGTCTCCTCGGCGTTCGTCTCCACCCACACCATGCCCGGCCCGCTGCGGACCGTCGCGGAGTGGAACCCGGTCTCCGCCACAGCGACCGCTGTCCGACAGCTCTTCGGCAACCCGCCACCGACGAGTCTCCCGACAAGCGACGCCTGGCCCGTCGTCCACGCCCTCCCCTATGCCGTGGCCTGCGCCTTTCTCGTCACGGGCACGTTCATGTTCCTCGCCCTGAACCGATTCAGGCGCATCACCCTCGGATAGACGGCGTGAGGTTCTCGCACGCCGGCGCCCTCCTCATCGACGGCACCTGGCACTGCTCCGATCCGCCCGTCGCCCCGCACCTGAACAGCACAAACACCTCTGGCCCTCTGCGAACCCGCAGAGGGCCAGATCACGTCCACCACAACAACAATGCCGGCCAAAGCGACAAAGTGTCGCTTTGGCCGGCTCTATTTGGTCGGTTGACCCTGGTGTCCGAGGGGGGACTTGAACCCCCACGCCCGATAAAGGGCACTAGCACCTCAAGCTAGCGCGTCTGCCATTCCGCCACCCGGACAAGGTGTCTGTCGTTCGCGGTGTGTTTCCCGCGGCGACATGGAAAACAATACCAGGGGTTCGGCGTGCCCTTCACCCGCATATCCGGTGGTCAGTGCGGTGCGGCGGGCCGGTGGGCGGTCGGCCTCCCCGGTCCTCGGAGGTCGCGGGGCTACCTTCGCGTTCATGAGTGATCGCCGCTACCGTCGGCCCCGCCCGCTGTCCCCTCTGCGCGAGCATCTGCGCGACACGTTCTGGTTCGCCCCGACCATGGGGTTCGTCTGTGTGTTCGTGCTGTGGTTCGTCGCCACCGAACTCGACAACGCGATCGTCGGGCTGTTCCAGCGGGAGGAGGCGTACGACGAGCTGGGGGATCTCATTGGGTTCTCCCAGGACACGAAGACCGTGGTGACCGCCGTCAGCTCGGCCATGATGACGTTCATCGGTGTCGTCTTCAGCATCTCGCTGGTCGCGGTGCAGATGGCCAGCGGTCAGCTCACCCCCCGCGTGGTGCGGATCTTCGTCAGGAGCCGGATCAGCAAGCTCACCCTGACGGTGTTCCTGGCGACTTTCCTCGTGTCGCTGCTGGTGCTCTCCTCGTACGAGAGCGAGACGGACCCGCGCCGGGTGGTGTCGGTCCCGCTGGTGCAGAGCCTGCTCATCCTGGTGCTCGTCGGGATGAGTCTGCTGCTCTTCGTCGTCTACGTCAGCTCGACGCTGCGGCTGATGCAGGTGGGGCCGGTCGTCGACCGGATCGCGAGGGACTCGTTCCAGGTGCTCGGCAGGATGCCGCGGGGGCCGCGGGGGGACGACGAGCTGGAGCCCGAGACGGCGCGCGTCGTGTACGAGGGGCGCGCCGGGGTGCTGCGGGACGTGAACACGGCGCGGCTGGTCCGGGCCGCGCGGCGGCAGGGCGTGGTGCTGCGGGTGATCCCCCGTATCGGGGACTTCGTCGTGCCGGGGACGCCGATGCTCGCCGTCCACGGCGGGGCCGTGCCGCCCCGGCTCCGGCTTCGGTCCGCCGTCTCCGTCTCGGTGGAGCGCACGCTGCACCAGGATCTGGCGTTCGGGCTGCGTCAGCTCGCGGACATCGCGCTGCGGGCGCTCTCCACGTCCGTGAACGATCCGACCACCGCTGTGCAGTGCCTGGACCGGATCGTGCAGTTCCTCGCGGCCGTGGCGCGTCTGCCGCTCGGCACCGTCCATCACCGGGACCGGGCCGGGCGGGTGCGGCTCGTGCAGGACGGTCCCGGCTGGGACGACCTGGTGGATCTCGCCTTCGAGGAGATCCGCTGGTGTGTCGCCGGCAGCCCCCAGGTCACGCGGCGGCTCATGGCGGGACTCGATGATTTGCTGCTGATCGTGCCGGAGGACCGGAGGAAATCCCTGGCCAGACATCGTGAGCTGCTCGTCCAGACCATGGAGCGGGCCGTTCCGGTGGCCGCCGACCGCGCGTTCGCCCTGCTTCCGGACCGGCAGGGCATCGGGTAGGGGAGAAACGTGTGCGGTGCGGTGCGGCCCGGCCCGCCGGGATCTCTCC
>NZ_JBHXJG010000043.1:0-36795 GCF_042723425.1 Streptomyces sp. NPDC058375
GTCTTCAGTAGCGGGGACAGGATTTGAACCTGCGACCTCTGGGTTATGAGCCCAGCGAGCTACCGAGCTGCTCCACCCCGCGTCGGTGAATGCAACATTACGTCAGCGGGTCGGGCGGCGCAAATTCATTCACCCCGGCCCCCGGAGGCCAGGGCTCCGGCCCCTGAAGGCCGGACATCCCTAGGCGGTCAGCTCTTGGTGCAGCGCCTCGCGCAGCCGCGCCGCTCGCTCGGCCACCTCGGCCGGGCCCAGCTCGACCGCCCGGGCGCACCAGCGCTGCCCCTCGGTGAGCTCGCCCCGGCGCGCGGCGAGGAGCGCCAGGCGCAGGGCGGCGCGGCCGTGTCCGGCGCCGGCGGCACGGGTCCACCACAGGGCGGCCTCGCGCTCGCTGCCTTCGCGGGCCAGCAGCAGCCCGAGGTTGAAGGCCCCGTTGCGGCTGCCCGCCTCGGCGGCCTCCCGGTACCAGTGGGCGGCGCTCTCCACGTCCCCGCGGGCGGCGGCGAGCATGCCGACCCGGACCTGGGCGCGGCGGTGGCCCTGCTGGGCGGCCCGCTCGTACCACTCCTCGCACTCGGTCTTCTCCGGCATCGGCTCGCCCAGCGCGGGCGGCCCCGGTGGCGGCTGGCGCGCGTCCAGCACCCCGGCCAGCCGGAACGCGGCCTCGGCGCTGCCGCCGCCCGCGGCGCAGCGCAGGTGCCGCTCGGCCTCCCGGTCGTCGCCGTCGCGCAGCAGGGCCATGGCGACCTGGAGCGCCGCCTCGGTGTGCCCGGCCGCCGCGGCGCGCTGGTACCAGCCCAGCGCCGTACGGTCCTCGTCGCGCCCGGCGTGCAGGATGCCGAGGTTGAAGGCCGCGTCGACGCTGCCCGCCTCGGCCGCCTTGGAGAACCAGGGCTCGGCCCCGGTGTGGTCCCCGGCCTGGAGTAGGAGCACCGCGAGCGCGTTGGCGGCCTCGCGGTGTCCGGCGTACGCGGCGCGGCGGTACCACTGCTCGGCCTGCGGGGTGCGGTCCTGGGCGGCGCAGAGCAGCCCGAGGTTGTACGCCCCGTTGACGTCACCGGCATCCATGGCGGCGCGGTACCAGCGCTCGGCGGTCTGCTGCTCGCCGCGTGCGGCGTGCAGCGCGCCGAGCGCGTTGGCGGCGTTGCCGTCGCCGTCCTGGGCGGCGCGCAGCCACCACACGGCGGCGCTCTCCTCGTCGCCCGCGTCGCGCAGCAGGAAGCCGAGCGCGCAGGCGGCGCGCGGCTCGCCGTCCTTGGCGGAGGTGAGGTACCAGCGTCCGGCCTCCTTGAGCTCGCCGCGCTGCTCCAGGATCGCGCCGAGGTGCAGGGCGGCGCGTCGGTGGCCCCGGGCGGCGGCCTGGCGGTACCACTGCTCGGCCTCGCCGACCCGGCCGGCGGCGGGCCCCGCCACGGGGCTGTCGCCTTCGGCCGCACCCTTGTCGGCCGCGCCCTTGCCTCCTGCGGGGCCCGCCGACCGTACGTCTCTCGCGGACGTGGGCGCAGGCGTGGAGCCGGGGAGGCCGAGGCCCGTTCCGGTTCCGCCGGAAGCGGCGCCCCGGCCCAGGCCGAAGGCGTCGTGCGGGTCTTCGACGGCCTTCCGCTCCAGGGCGCGGGCCAGCCGGTAGGCGGCCTCGCGGTGACCCTGCTCGGCGGCGGCGCGCAGCCAGCGCTCGGCGCCGACGTCGCTGCGGTGCTCCAAGAGGTCGGCCAGCGCGTACGCGCCCAGCGCGTGCCCCTGCTCGGCGGACTGGCGCAGCCAGTATTCCGCGCCGGGCTCGTCGCCGCGCTCGCGGAAGTGGCGGCCCAGCGCGTGGGCGGCGGCGGCGGAGCCCGCCACGGCGGCGATGCGCCACCAGCCGGCGGCCTCGTCCGGGTAGCCGCGCCGGTGCAGCAGGACGCCCAGGTTGTTCGCGGCGGCCCGGTCCCCGTCGGCGGTGGCGGCACGCAGATACCGTTCGGCGCCGTCCAGCTCCCCCCGGCGCAGCAGCAGCGCGCCCAGGACGCTCATGGACGCGGTGTCCCCCGCGTCGGCGGCGCGCCGGTGGCGCGCCTCGCTCTCCGCGCTGTCCGCGGCGTCGACCGCGTCCGTGGTGTCCTCGACGGACTCGGACGGGGTCGCGGCAGGGCTCACGTCGACGGCACCGGTCCGCTGGACCGGTGCGCCCGCTTCGGCGATGGCAGCGGCGAAAGCCGCGTCTACCGCGCTTTCCGCATCTTGGCCGCGCTGCTGCACAAACCGCCCTGTCTCCAACAGAGTTGCCCTGTCCCCCATAAATACCATCGTCGCACCACCTGTAACCCGCGTACACCTGGTATATCGCGGTCAGTGAGGTCACTACAGCGTTTTGTCGACATGCCCACAGGGAGACAAGTCAAACACGCCTGGAGGCAACTGCTGCCCAGCGAACCGCACTTCACGCCCCCAGCCCGGGACCGACACGGCCCGCACGCACACGGACACGACGAAGGCCCGGATCCCAAGGGAATCCGGGCCTTCGTCTTTTCAGTAGCGGGGACAGGATTTGAACCTGCGACCTCTGGGTTATGAGCCCAGCGAGCTACCGAGCTGCTCCACCCCGCGTCGTTGTGTTCAAACCGTACCACGACGCGGGGTGGACCTTACTCAGCTGCCCTGGTCGGAGGCCTGCTCAGCCGAACCGTCCGGCTTCGCATCACCGTCCGGCTTGGCATCGCCCGCCGGCTTCTCGGCGTCGCCGTCGGCCTTGTCCCCCTCGCTGCCCGGCTTGGGCTGCGCGGCGGCGGCTCGCTCCAGGGCGTCCTGAAGAGCCTCCTGGGCCTTGCCGTAAGCCGGCCAGTCCTGCTCCTGGAGCGCCTTCTCACCGTCGGAGTACGCCTTCTGGGCGTCCGCGATTGCCCTCTTGAGCGCGGCGTCACCGGTGGCCGGGGGCTCATCGGTCTCGCCCGGCGGGTCATCGGTGTCCGGCGGTGTCGTGGACCCGTCGTCCTCGACCCCGAAGACCGCGTTGAGCGCCTCACCGAGGCTGTTCTCGAAGACGATCTTCGAACCGTACGAGGCGGCCACCTTGCGCAGCAGCGGGTAGTTCTGGTTGCCACCGCGCGTGTAAACCGGCTCGATGTACAGGAAGCCGCCCTCCAGCGGGACCGTCAGGAGGTTTCCGTACTCGATGTCCGAGTCGGTGCCCTTGAGGTTCCTCACGAACTCGGCGACGTCGTCGTTGCCGTTGAGCTCGCTCTGTACCTGGCCCGGGCCCTTCACCGTGGACGTGACCCGCAGCAGCCGCATGGTGCCGTAGTCCTTGCTGGCCGCGTCCGCGTTCACCGCCATGAAGGCCCCCAGGTTGGGGCGCCCTCTCGGGGTGAACGTGGTGGTCAGCGAGAACTGCTGCTCGTTCTGGCCCGGCATCTTCATGCTCAGGTAGTACGGCGGAACGGAGCCCGGCTCCTTGTTGGTCGGGTCGTCCGGCACCTGCCACGCGTCGGAGCCGCTGTAGAACTGCGCGGGGTCCTCGACGTGGTAGCGGGTGAGCAGCTCGCGCTGGACCTTGAAGAGGTCCTGCGGATACCGCAGGTGGTCCATCAGGTCCTTCGGAATGTCACCGCGGGGCTCGACCGTGCCCGGGAACGCCTTCTTCCAGGTCTTGAGGACGGGGTCCTCGGTGTCCCACTCGTAGAGCTTGACCTTGCCGTCGTACGCGTCGACGGTGGCCTTCACCGAGTTGCGGATGTAGTTGACCTGGTTCTGCTGGGCGACGACCGCGCGCTGGTTGGTGGTCAGCGAGTCGGCCGTGGTGTCGCCGAGCGTCGTCCGGGACGCGTACGGGTAGCCGTTGGTCGTGGTGTACGCGTCGACGATCCACTTGATCCGGCCGTCGACAACCGCCGGGTAGGCGTCGCCGTCGATGGTCAGCCAGGGGGCGACCGCCTCGACGCGCTCCTTGGGCGTGCGGTTGTACAGGATCCGCGAGCCGTCGCCGATGGCTCCCGAGTACATGATCTGCGGCTCGCTGAAGGCGACCGCGTACGCGGCACGGTTGAAGGAGTTGGAGAGGCTGACCCCGCTGTCGCCCTTGTAGCTGGTGGTCTTCTCGCCGTCCTCCTCGTAGTCGAGCTCCTTCTGGGGCCCGCCGACGATGGAGTACTGCTCGGTCTTCTCGCCGTAGTAGATCCGCTGCTCGTACTTGCCGAACTCACCGGTGGAGGGCAGACCCGACTCGGTGAAGTCCGGAGACCCCGCCGGGTTGGTGCCGGTGGTCGTGCCGCGGGCCGCGATGGCGCCGTAGCCGTGGGTGTACGTGAAGTGGTCGTTGATCCAGTTCCGCTTGGGCAGGCCCTGGATGTTCAGCTCACGCAGACCGATGACGGTGTCCTGCTCCTTGCCGTCCTCGTCCTTGTAGCGGTCGACGTCCAGCGTCTGGGGGAACTGGTAGTAGTTCCTCCGCTGCTGGAGCTGCTGGAAGGCCGGGGAGACGACGTTGGGGTCCATCACGCGGTAGCTGGCGGCGGTGTTGGCCGCGGCCCGCAGCTTGGTGTCGTCCTCCGTGGTCGCCTGACCGTCGTAGTCGTCCACCTTGGCGTCATCGATGTCGTACGCGTCGCGTGTGGCATTGATGTTCTTCTGGATGAACGGCGCTTCCTTGGCCTGCTCGTTCGGCTGGACCTGGAACTTCTGCACGATCGCCGGGTAGAGCCCGCCGATCAGGATCGCCGAGAGCACCATCAGGCCGAAGCCGATGACCGGGAGCTGCCAGGTGCGCCGCCAGAGCGTCGCGAAGAACAGCACCGCGCAGATCGCGGCGATGCAGAACAGGATGGTCTTCGCCGGGAGATAGGCGTTGGCGTCGACGTACCGCAGGCCCGTCCAGTTGTCGGTGGCCTTGAAGTCACTGGACTTCACGGCCAGCCCGTACCGGTCGAGCCAGTACGCCACGGCCTTCAGGGAGACGAAGATGCCGAGCAGCACCGAGAGGTGGCCGGTGGCCGCCCCGGTGGCGCGGGCGCCGGGGCTGGTGATGCGCAGCCCGCCGTACAGATAGTGGGTCAGCGCGGCGGCGATCAGCGAGAGCACGGTCGCCGCGAAGCCGAAGCCCAGCAGGAAGCGGTAGAACGGCAGGTCGAAGGCGAAGAAGGCGACGTCCAGCCCGAACTGGGGGTCCTTCTGGTCGAACGGCACGCCGTTGACGTACAGCAGCCACGTGCGCCACTGGCCGGAAGCGGAAGCTCCGGCGATCAGTCCGACGAGCGCCGTGACGGCGAGCAGCACCCACTTCTTGTAGGGGGCGATGCTCATGCGGTAGCGGTCCAGGCTCTGCTGCTCCAGTGACATCGCGCTCAGCGGCGGCCGGAGCCGGTGCGCGAGCCAGATGTTCACACCGATGGCGAGCGCCATCAGCAGTCCGAAGACGAGGAACAGCCCGATCTTGGTCCACAGGGTGGTGGTGAAGACGGATGAATACGCGACCGACCTGTACCAGAGCCAGTCCGTCCAGAACCCGGCGAACATGACGAAGGCCATGGCGAGAACCGCCAGGACACCCAAAGTCATGAGCAGGGTACGGGCGCGCCGGGACGGGCGGCCGACTCTGATCCGTGGCCCGGTCGGGCCTCCGCCGCGGTCCGGCATCTGGAAAGCCAACGTGCGCACCTCGAAGTTCGCGGTCGTGTGAACAGGCCCAGCGATCCTAGAGCCCACCTATGCAACTTACTGAGGCTTTACCTAGTTCCCGTTCCCGGGGCGGAAGGAGGCAGGATATTGCCCATGCCCAACGTTTCCCCCGCAGGACCCCCGATGGCCGCGAGTCCGCTGACCGTCGCCGTCCTCGAAATCGACGCCTATGCCTCCAACCTCGGCTGGGACCAGCCCGCCCGGCTGTTCGCCCTGGTCGACACCGCCCGGCTGCGGGTCCAGGAGCCCGGCCTCGCCGCCCAGCTGGGCCTGGAGGACCCCAACTCCTCGGTCGCCGCGCTCACCCCGATCGAGCAGGACGAGCTGCCGCCCGGCACCGCGCTCGACGACTTCCTCGGCACGATCGCCTGGCCCGACGCCGTGGTCGGCTGCGCCATGACGGTGGAGCGGCTGATGCTGCCGCCGTCCGCCGAGGCCTCCGTGCCGGAAGGGCTCAGCGACAAGAAGCTGACCCAGTGGGTGGCCAAGCACCCGGACCGGCAGGAGGTGCGGATGACCGTGGCCGTCCTGCGGGACGGGGCGCGCGAGTCCGCCGTACGGCTGCGCGAGAAGGACTCCCCCACCGAGGTGCTCACCGGGGCCGGTCTGGTGCCCGGCCTCGCCGAGGCGCTCGCGGCGACGTTCGAGTCCTGACCCGGCCGCTGCCCGGGGCCGTCGTACGGTTCCCGGGCGGCGCGGCCGTCAGCCCGGACCCGTACGCCGGGCTCGGCCGCGCGGCCGTCAGCCGGTCGAGCAGCTCGGCAGGCCGGCGGTCTTCCCCGCCTTGATCTGCTCCAGCGACTTCGTGGCGTCCGCGATGGTCTTGACCCGTACGAGGGTGAGCCCGTCCGGGGTGTCGGCGGCGGCCGAGGCGCAGTTGTCGTCGGGCGTGAGGAAGTAGCGGGCGCCGGCGTCGCGGGCGCCGACCAGCTTCATGTTGATGCCGCCGATCGGGCCGACCGTGCCCGCGTCGTCGATGGTGCCGGTGCCCGCGACGAACTTGCCGCCGGTCAGGTCGCCCGGGGTGAGCTTGTCGATGATGCCGAGGGAGAACATCAGGCCGGCGCTCGGCCCGCCGACGTCCGCGAGCTTGACGTCGATCTCGAACGGGAACGTGTGGTCCGTGCCGGCCTTGATGCCGACGATCGCCCGGTCCTTGCCGCCCTCCTCGGCGGCGGGGGCCTTCGCGGTCGTGATGGTGATCTTCTCGTCGCCCTCGGGGGCGCGGCCGGCCTTCTCCGCCGCGGCGGCCTCGTCGGCCGGGACGATCGTGAAGGTGACGTCCTCGCCCGGCTTGTGCTCGGTGACGAGCTTCGCCACGTCGCCGGGCTCCTTGACCGCCGTGCCGTCGACGGCCTTGATCACGTCGCCCGCGTGCAGCTTGTCCTCGGAAGGGCTGTCCTTGACCACCGTGGAGACCACGACCTGTGTGGAGACCGGGATGTCCAGTTCCTTGAGGGCGGCCACCTTGGCGCTCTCCTGGGACTGGCTGAACTCCTCGGCGTTCTCCTGGGTGGACTGCTCCTCCGTCTTGCCGTCCGGGTAGAGCGTGTCGTGCGGCACCACGACACTGTCGTGGGCCAGCCAGCCGTAGACGGCCTCGACGATGTTCATCCGGTAGTCCGCACCGGTGACGCGTACCGTCGTCATGTTGAGATGACCGGATGCCGGGTACGTCTTGCGACCGGAGATCTGCAGGACGGGCTCGCCACGCGCGTCGCCCAGGGTGTTCACCGTCGGCCCGGGGGACATCTCCGAATACGGCACTTTGATCAGCACGCCTGCGCAGAGCAGCGCGATGAGGACGAGAGTGGAGGCGAGCATCGTCGCGGTGCGGCGTGGCATGGAACGACAGTACGGGAAGGGCCTGTCAGTGCACCGCCGGGGCCGGTCCGTACGGGGCGACCGGAACGCGGCGGAAGGCGGTCACGCGGCGTGCGTCGGTCTCAGAGAGCCTCGGAACCGGAGTGCGATTTCTCCATCGCGTCACGGAACCTTGCGTAGCCGGCGAGTTCGGTGACATCGCCGGTCGTGCGATTGCGGGCAGCCCAACTCGCCCATATCGCACCACCGACAGCAGCGAAAAGTGGAATCAACAGCCAAGCGAGTGCCGCCATCACGACCTCCCTACCCCATGAGCGACCGGATGCCCGATCAGCAGATTAACGATCCGGAAGACCAACGCTCATGGCGGGGGGGCGGTTACGCAAATCGGGGCTGATGCGCCCCGGTACGGTTTGCGCTCAGCAGGCTCCGACCCACTCCTCCGTACCGTCCGAGAAGCGCTGGTGCTTCCAGATCGGAACCTCGTGCTTCAGGTCGTCGATGAGCTTGCGGCAGGCCTCGAAGGCCTCGGCGCGATGCGGGCAGGCGACCGCGACGACCACGGCCAGGTCGCCCACCTCCAGTTCACCCACTCGGTGGACGGCCGCCAGTGCACGGACCGGGAAGTCGGCGACGACCTTCTCCGCCACCCGGCGCATCTCGTCCTCGGCCGAGGGGTGACAGGAATAGCCGAGCGCGCCGACGTCCTGGCCCGCGTCGTGGTTGCGCACGGTGCCGACGAAGAGCGCGATGCCGCCCGCCGCGTCGTCGCCGACGGCGCGGAAGACCTCGTCGACGGAGAGCGGGGCGTCCCGGATCGCCAGCAGCCGGATGGGGTCGGCCGCCGCGTGCTCGCCGGGGTGGTCATGGGTGGGTGCCATGCTCCCATCGTGCCGTACGGCTCCGACATCCCGGAATTGCCTGTTCTACCGGCGGCCGGCCGGCCGGTTTGGAGCCTCCTACAGGGGCCGCGCCACGGGGCCCCGGGTGCGGTGGGCGGTCAGATGCGGCGGCGGGCCTTGCGGGCGCGGCGGACCACGGCGGCGGCGCCGAGCAGGGCGACCGTGGCTCCGGCGGCTCCGGCGGCGGTGGCGTCCTTGCGGCCGAGGCGGCGTCCGGCGAGCGTGTGGCGGCCCTCGACCTCTTCGAGGAGGGCGCCGAGCACTTCCTCGTTCGTCCACTTCGGCCGCCATCCCACGTCGTGCAGCCGGCTCACGCTGACCACCCAGGGGTGCATCGTGTACGCCAGGTCGCCCGCCGGGGACGGGGTGAGGCCGATGCGGTGCAGTCGGGCGGCGGCCCCGAGCGCGACGGCGGAGGGCAGCTCCATCCGGCGTACGCCACTGAGCTCCTCGACCTCCTCCTGCTCCAGCCAGCCGTCGCAGCCGACCGCGAACTCGCCGTCGATCTTCTCCAGCGCGGCGTACTCCAGCGCCGTCACCAGGTCCTCCACATGGCAGAACTGCCAGGTGGGGCGCGATCCGGCGACGACCAGGAGGCGCGGGGACTCGAAGTAGCGGGTCAGCGCGGTGTCGGTGCCGCCGACCAGGACGGTGGGGCGTACGACGGTGACATTGAGCCCGGGGTGGGCGCGGGGCGCGCGGCGGCCCAGCCGCTCGATCTCCAGCAGGTCGCCGACGCCGGTGGCCTCGGCGGTGGCGCGCAGCTCGGCGTCCTCGGAGAGCGGCACGTCGTTGTCGGCGAGCGCCCCGTAGACCATCGCCGAGGTGCACAGCACGACCCGGTGGACCCCGACGGCGGCCGCGGCGGTGAGCACGGTCTGGGTGCCGCGTACGTTGTACGCGGTGCGGGCGGCGGGGTCGGTCTCCAGGTCGAGATCGAGCGCCAGGTGAACGACGACGTCCGCGCCGCGCAGCTTCTCGGCGATCGCCGGATCCCGTACGTCCAGGATGTGCCAGGTCGCCTCGGAGACCTCTCCGCGGCGCTCGTCGATCGCGATGACCTGCTTGATCGCGTCGGATGCGGCAAGGTGGGCGGTCAGCAGTTCGCCGATGCCGGTGGCGGCGCCGGTGACCGCGACGACGGGGCCCCGGTTCCTGGGGGCCCTGGGGCGTTTCTCTTCAGGCGCGTTCTCGGGCGAGGGGTCGGTCAGGTTTCGCGCTGCGCGAACCTGCGGATCTGGGGAACTCACCGGGCGTCTCCAGCGGTTGTCTTCAGTACGTACCCGAATGACGCGTACGTACCAGGTGGCGTCCATCCTGCCGCAGGCCGGGAGTCGGCGGAGCACTGAGGCCCGAAGCGGGCGTGGTGTCTACGCTGGATGGTGATGTCGGGCAGTCGCCGTCGGTTCGAGCCGACGGCCCTACGAGCCGAGGAAACCCGTGAGTGACACCCCATTCGGATTCGGCCTTCCGCCGGAGGAGCCGGAGAACGGCGACGAGGGCAAGAAGAAGGACCCCACCGAAGGTGGGCAGGGCGCGGGCGGGCCGGGAAACCCGTTCGGCTTCGGGCCGGGGGCGGGCGGGGACAACCCGTTCGCCGCAATGTTCGGCTCGATGAATCCGAACGATCTCGGTGCCGCCTTCCAGCAGCTCGGCCAGATGCTGAGCTACGAGGGCGGTCCCGTGAACTGGGACATGGCCAAGCAGATCGCGCGCCAGACGGTCTCGCAGGGCGCCCCGGACGGCTCCAAGGACGCCAGTGTCGGCCCGTCCGAGCGGACGGCGGTCGACGAGGCGCTGCGGCTGGCGGACCTCTGGCTGGACGGCGTGACGTCGATGCCGTCCGGTTCGGTCTCCACCGTGGCGTGGAGCCGCGCGGAGTGGGTCGAGGCCTCGCTGCCGGCCTGGCAGCAGCTGGTCGACCCGGTGGCCGAGCGGGTGGGCCTGGCGATGGGCGATGTGCTGCCCGAGGAGATGCAGGCCATGGCGGGCCCGCTGATCGGCATGATGCGCTCCATGGGCGGCGCCATGTTCGGCCAGCAGATCGGGCAGGCCGTGGGCACGCTGGCCGGTGAGGTGGTGGGTTCCACCGACATCGGGCTGCCGCTCGGTCCTGCGGGCAAGGCCGCGCTGCTCCCGTTGAACGTGGAGAAGTTCGGCAAGGACCTCAGCGTCCCGCAGGACGAGGTGCGGCTGTATCTGGCCCTGCGCGAGGCCGCTCACCAGCGGCTCTTCGCCCATGTGCCGTGGCTGCGGTCGCATCTGTTCGGCGCCGTCGAGGCGTACGCGCGCGGCATCAAGGTCGACACCAGCAAGCTGGAGGACGTCGTCGGCCAGTTCGACCCCTCGCAGCCGGAGCAGTTGCAGGACGCCCTTCAGCAGGGCATGTTCCAGCCGGAGGACACGCCCGAGCAGAAGGCCTCCCTGGCCCGTCTGGAGACGGCTCTCGCGCTGGTGGAGGGGTGGGTGGACGCGGTGGTCCACGAGGCCGCGAAGTCCCGGCTGACCTCGTCCGACGCGCTGCGCGAGACGATGCGCAGGCGGCGTGCCTCCGGTGGACCGGCCGAGCAGACGTTCGCCACGCTCATCGGTCTCCAGCTGCGCCCGCGCCGGCTGCGGGACGCCTCGCGCCTGTGGGCCTCGCTCACGGACGCCCGGGGTCTTGAGGGCCGGGACGCCCTCTGGGCCCACCCGGACATGCTGCCGACCGCCCATGACCTGGACGACCCGGACGGCTTCGTCCACCACGAGCAGGCCGACTTCTCCGAGCTGGACAAGATGCTCGGCGAGGCGGCGCAGGGCCCGCAGAAGCCTTCCGAGGACGATGAGGGCAAGGAAGACGGCAAGGGCGGCCCCGGCCAGTGAGCCTCCACGACGACGCCGTTCTCGTACTGAAGGAGTACGCCCCCGAGGGCCCCGAGGACACGCAGGGTGAACAGGCGGAGCTGCGTCAGGCCTACCTGGACCATCTGGCACGTCACGACGACGGCATGTGGAAGGCGTGCGGGGCCGGGCATGTGACGGCCAGCGCCCTGGTGATCGATCCGGAGCGCGGGAAGGTGCTGCTGACCCTGCACCGCAAGCTCCGGATGTGGCTCCAGATGGGCGGCCACTGCGAGGAGCAGGACGCCACCCTGGAGGCAGCGGCGCTCCGTGAGGCGACGGAGGAGTCCGGCATCACGGGGCTCACCCTGCTGCCCGGCGGACCGGTCCGGCTGGACCGGCACCCGATCCCGTCCCCCTGCAACTGGCACCTCGACGTGCAGTACGCCGCGCTGGCCCCGGCCGGAGCGGCGGAGCGGATCAGCGAGGAGTCCTTGGAGCTGCGCTGGTTCGGCTACGAGGACGTGCCGGGGGTGGCCGACGCCTCGGTCGTACGGCTGCTGGAGGCGACGCGGTCCCGGCTGTAGCGGCGGGGTCTGAACGGATGTGCGTAAGGGGCGGCCTCCATAGAGGCCGCCCCTTACCGCTGTCCACCGCTGTGTTCCACGGGTGCCGGTCAGTTCCAGGCGTTGTTCTGGTTCTGGCCGTGGGAGCCCTGCTGGCCCATGCCGAACTGGGCACGGGCGCCCTGGCCGATCTGGGCGTTCTGCGGAGGCATGACCTCGCTCGGCTGGACCAGGGCGAAGCCCTGGCCCAGGAAGCTCAGCTCCCAGCCCTCGCCGGTGTTGCCGCGGCGCCGGAAGACACCGGAGGAGTGCGTCTGGGCCTGCATCTGCACGCGCAGGGAGCTGGACCAGGCGACGATCGCGTCCGCGTCGACGTTGACGTACTTCTCGGGCGTGACCTGCATCATCAGCGGCTGGCCCGAGGTCATGAGGGCGACCTTGCCCGAGCCGGAGATGTTGAGCTGGTACTTGCCGCTGCCGGAGATCCCGTACTGGCTGTCCACCGCGATGACCTCGGTGTGCAGCGAGGAGTCGAGCGCGAGGACGTAGGAGCTGTCCACGGTCATCCCCTCGCGGTCGACGTCCACGACGTGGATGTACTGCGCGAGGTTGGCGAGGTAGACGGTGCCCTGGCCGGACACGCGCATCAGGTCGAGGCCCTCGCCGGTGCGCGCGCGGGCGTTGCGCTGGCTCCGGGACTGGTATTCGCCGTCGAAGTCCATCAGGCCCTGATAGGCGACCATCGCGCCCTTGCGGGCGAGGACGTCGTCGTGGCCGGTCAGCGAGACCCGCAGGAGCTGCGGGTTCTGGATCGCGTACCGGTCCTGGGTCTGCTGCTCGGTGTAGCTGAAAAGCGGACTCTGCATGATGTGTTCTCCCTCCCCGTCAGTTCCGGATCCGCAGGCGGTCCGTGCTGTCCTCGCTCGGCTGGACGACGACGATGCCCTGGCCGGAGAAGGCCATCTGGTACGCCTCGCCGCTGCCCCGTCCGATCAGCGAGCCGGCCTTGAAGCTGCGCTTGCCTTTCACCTTGAGGTTCGGGGACCAGGCGACGAGCGCGTCCGGGTCGACGTACGTCTCGTCCTCGCCGCGTCCGCAGTCGACGACGATCGGGGTGCCCCGGGAGGTGATGGCGACCCACCCGGTGCCCTGGACGACGACGTTCCACAGGCCCTGTCCGGCGAACTTGGCGAGCCCCTTGACCTTCTCGACTCCCCAGGTGAGGTGGGCGTCGAAGGCGAGGAGGTTGGTGCCGTTGACGGAGAGGGAGTCGTTGTTGAGGTTGATGACGACCACGTCGGCGCCGTAGTCGGCGAGGTAGAGCAGCCCGTCGCCGGAGCACTTCATGACGGGTGCACCCTCGCCGGTGATCCACTGGGAGGCGATCTGCCGGACGGCCGGCGGGTTGGGCTCGTACTGGATGAAGCCCTCGTACGCCACCATCGAGCCGGTGCGCGCGTAGAGGTCCTGCCCGGAGGCCATGGCGACCTTGAGCATGGCCTTGCCGTGGTTCTCCATCCGGGCCGTGACGGGGGTCGGGGCGAAGCCCGCGAGTTGCTGGTTCATGACGGGCTCCCTCAGACCTCGTAGGGCTGGACGACGATGAAGTTGCCGGGGGCGCCCCGGAACTGGAGGTTCACGGTCTCCCCGCTGTGCCCGGGGTACGCGTTGCGGCGCAGCCGGACCTGGCTGGAGACGATCACCTGGGAGGCGGCCGACCAGGCGACCACCGCGTTGCAGTCGGCGAAGGTGGTGGGCGTGACCGGCAGGACGACCGGGGTGCCGTGGGTCTTCACGATCACGGTGCCGGTGCCCTGGAACAGCATCGTGAACAGGGCGCCGCCCGGGATGCCGTGCCCCTCGACCCTGCGGACCTCGTACTGGAGGGACTCGTCGAAGGCGAGGACGCTCTCGGCGGAGACGCAGATACCGTCGCCCTGCAGTTCGATCGGGTGGAGGTGCGAGCCTTCCTCGGCGAGGAAGACCTGCCCGCGGCCCGTACAGCGCATCAGCTGCATCTCCTGGCCGGTGGCATTGCCCACGGCGCGGCCGACGAACCCGGCACTCTTGTAGCCGAAGTCCACCTTGCCCTGATACATCACCATGCTGCCCTGGCGGGCGAGGACTCCGGATCCGCCCATGGTCAGGTCGACCCGCATGAGCTGCTGGTTCTGCGGGGTCCAGCGCTGCCCCGTCGCGGTCTCCTTGTACGGCTGCAGGGCCGCCTGAAGACCCGCGCCCGCGGCCGGGACGCCCTGGGGCACCCCCTGCGGGACGCCCGGTGCCATACCGCCGGGGGGCTGCTGACCGTACAGTGCCGGTGCGGGCTGACCGTAGGGAGCGGGGGCCTGCTGGCCGAAGGGTGCGGCGGGCGGGGCGCCCTGGCCGGGGACCTGGCCGAACTGCGGCTGCTGCGGCTGGCCGTACGGGGACGGGGCCTGGGGCGCCTGCGGAGCCACGGGGGCCTGCGGAGCCTGAGGGACCGGCGGGGCCGCGATCGTCGGCGCAGCGTGCATCGGCTGCTGGGGCGCGGGCGGCGGCGTCGGCGCTGACGGGGCGCCGAAGGACGGTGCGGGCTGCGGGGCGTGGGGAGCGGACGGGGCCGGTGCGCCGAAGGCCGGGGGCGCGGTGGCCTGGGCCGGCGGGGCGAAGCCGGGGGCGGCGGCCGGTGCGGCGGCGGGCGGGGCCTCCTCCTCGGCGACCTCGCCGCCGAAGTTCTTCAGGAGCGCGTCGAGACCGCCGTCGAAGCCCTGGCCGACGGCGGCGAAACGCCAGACGTCCTTCAGGTAGAAGTCGCCGAGCATCACCGCGCGCTCGGTGGTGAACTCCGAACCGGTAAAGGCGTACCGCACCACTTCCTCGCCGCCCGCGACGATGCGGATGTACCCCGGACCGATCTGGGACATCTGCCCGGCGCCGTCGAGCGTCGCGGTGAAGGAGAGCTTCTGGATGGCCGCCGGAATGCGGTCGAGCGTGACGCGGAAGGACTCGGTGTCACCGGACTGCGCGCCGAGAAGCTGGATGGACTCCTCGGGCGATTTCGGCTGGTTGAAGAAGATGAAGTACCGGTCGTCGGAGAGCTGCTCGTTGGCGTCGAGCCCGAAGCAGCTGATATCGAAAGTCAGCCCCGGGGCCGCGATCTGCACACCTACGTACAGATCCGTCCCTGCCGTGAGATCACTGATCTTGGCCTTGTGGCCGCGTTGGAATTCCCTGGCCATGCGTAACGACCGTCCCCCATCCCGAAGGTAAATGCGTCGCGTCAGGCTAACCGCAAACGACGACATCGGACCAAGCCGGTACACACCCGGTACAGAATCGGCGAACGCCGAGGATCCCGGTCACTCCTCGCGGGCGGCGGGCAGATGAGGAAGCTGCTCGGCCGCCACCACGCCCTCCAGATACCCGCGGGCGCGCTCGGTGCGCGGATACGCCTCCAGCAGCCGCCAGAACCCCGGACCGTGCCCGGGAACGAGCAGATGCGCCAGCTCGTGGAGGAGCACGTAGTCGACGACGTACTCCGGCATGCCCTGCAGCCGGTGCGAGAGCCTGATGCTGCCCTCGGCGGGGGTGCACGAGCCCCAGCGGGTGTTCTGGTTGGTCACCCAGCGCACCGAAGCGGGCCTGGCGCGACCGTCGAAATACTGGGCGGACAGCCGGGCGGCACGCTCCGCCAGCTCGGTGTCGCCCAGGTGGCGCTTGCTCTCCTGGGCGGCGAGCTTGTCCAGCATCACGCCCACCCAGCGCCGCTCCTCCGCCTCCGACATCCGGGCGGGGATGAGCACGATCGTGCGGTCGCCCTCGCGGTAGGCGGAGACCGACTTCCTGCGCCGGGTGCTCCTGCGGACCTCGACCGCGCTCGTCGCCGAAGCGCGGGCCGGATGGGCTGCCGCGCTGCGCTGATGGCTTCCGGCGGTGGGCGCGGGGGTCTCCCCGGCGAAGCCGGACGACGGGTCGGCGGGCACGCCTCGACGTTACCCGCTGTTCGTGGGGGAAGTCCCGCCCCGGGACGGTTCGGCCGCTACCGGAACGGTTCGGCGGCGACGGGAGCGGTACGGCGACGATCCGCGGGTTGCACGATTAACAGCCCGCACCTGTGGACAACTTTGCGCGCGGTTCGGAGCGGGCCCGCATTCTGGCGGTGGCTCTGCGGAAGGATCCGCGGATCATCCGGTCTGCGGGCGCACTCGTGCCCGTGACACCGCTCGGGGGGAGAAGTCATGTATCCGATGCTGAAGCCCGCACTGCGTCGCGCCTGGCGTGGACGGAACACCGTGCAGTTCGGTGTGACACCCGCACATGCCGTGACGCTCGGACCGGTGGACATCGCCACGGGAAGCTTCCTGGAACTGCTCGACGGGACGCGTGGTCTGCCGCTGCTGCACGAGGAGGCACGCGCCCTGGGCCTGTCGGAACATCATGTGGATGTGCTGCTGCGGCGGTTGACGGAGGCCGGACTGCTCGACGATCCCAGGTCGGCGGTGCCGGAATCGGATGTGCTGCGCGGGCAAGCCGAAGTGATGGACCGCCAGCGCCCCGATGTGGCCTCGCTGTCGGTCGTCCGACCCGAGCCGGGCGGTGGGCTGCGCCGGATGGCGGCCCGGCGGGCGATGCGGGTGCAGGTGCGGGGTGCGGGGCGGGTCGGGGCCTCCATCGCCTCGGTGCTGTCCGGTGCGGGGGTGGGGCAGGTGGAGGTGCTCGACGGCGGCCGGACCGAGCCCTGGGACGTGGCGCCCGGGGGCCTTCCCCGGGAGTCCGTGGGGGAACGGCGCGATGTGGCGGCCCGCCGCCTCGTCCGCCGCTCCGCACCCGGGCCCGCTCCCCGGCGGGCGAGGACGGACGGGGCGGGGTCCGACCCGACGGAAGCCGGCTTGGCGGGTGTCGGCATGCCGGGAGCCGGTCTGTCGGGTGCCGCCCTCGCGAGGAGCGCCGGACAGCCGCCCGGCCTTTCTCTGATCATCGTCGCGCCCCGGGACGGCCTCGCGGTGTACGCACCCGTCGCGGACACGGCCGGTCCCTGGATCGCGTCGGGGACCCCTCATCTCTATGCGGGGGTGATCGAGGCCACCGGGGTGGTCGGGCCGCTCGTACTGCCCGGGGGCACCGGCTGCGCTGGGTGTCTGGAGCTGCACCGTGCGGACCGGGATCCGCAGTGGCCCCGGATGCTGGCGCAGTGGCGTTCGGGGCGGCGGGGAGGGGTGCCCGCCTGCGATCTGGGGCTCGCGACGGCGGTCGCCGGTCTCGCCGCGGCGCATGCCCTGGCGTTTCTGGACGGCGACCTCCCCGCCTGTACCGGGGCTCGCTGGGAAGCCGCTCTGCCGCTGCTGGACTGGCGTTCCGAGCAGATCGGCCCGCACGCGGACTGCTCGTGCGGTGCGGCCGGGGGCCTCGGAAGGGAACGGGCCTCCGGTGCCGTTCCGGCGCAGGACACAATGGCGGGGTGACCGCCGTCGCCGGAGCACCGCCGGAGACCGAGCGGCACGGCAGTCTGGGAACTGGAGGGGCACATGTCTGATCTTCCCCGGAAGGCGGTTACGCGTACGGCCAAGCTGGCCGCGCTTCCGCTCGGCTTCGCCGGCCGTGCCACTTGGGGTCTGGGCAAGCGGATCGGCGGGAAGTCGGCCGAGCTGGTCGCCCGTGAGGTGCAGCAGCGCACGGCGGACCAGTTGTTCAAGACCCTGGGTGAGCTGAAGGGCGGGGCCATGAAGCTGGGCCAGGCCCTCTCCGTCTTCGAGTCGGCTCTCCCCGAGGAGATCGCGGGCCCCTACCGGGTCGCGCTGACCAAGCTCCAGGAGGCCGCGCCGCCGCTGCCCGCACGGACGGTTCACGAGGTGCTCGCGACACGGATCGGGGAGGACTGGCGGGAGTATTTCCTGGAGTTCGAGGACACCCCGGCGGCTGCCGCCTCGATCGGACAGGTGCACCGGGCGGTGTGGCACGACGGCCGCGAGGTAGCCGTGAAGGTGCAGTATCCCGGCGCGGGCGAGGCGTTGCTCTCCGACCTCGGGCAACTCAGCCGGTTCGCCCGGCTGCTCGGTCCGCTGGTCCCGGGGATGGACATCAAACCGCTGATCAAGGAACTGCGCGACCGGGTGTCGGAGGAGCTGGACTACGAGCTGGAGGCCCAGGCGCAGCGGGAGCACGCGGCGGAGTTCGCGGACGACCCGGATGTGGTGATCCCCCAGGTGGTGCACCAGTCCGACCAGGTGCTGGTGACGGAGTGGATGGACGGGATCCCGCTGTCCGAGGTCATCGTGGAGGGTACGGCGGACCAGCGGGACCGTGCGGGGCAGTTGCTGGCCCGCTTCCTCTTCTCCGGCCCGGCCCGGACCGGCCTGCTGCACGCCGACCCGCATCCGGGCAACTTCCGGCTGCTGCCCCCGGTGGCGGAGGCCCCGGAGGGCCCGGAGGACGCGCAGGAGGAAGGCGGCCCGGTGGGCCCGGTCGGTTCATGGCGGCTGGGGGTGCTGGACTTCGGCACGGTCGATCGGCTTCCGGGCGGGCTGCCGCGGACCATCGGCGACTCGTTGCGACTGACGCTGGAGGGCGATGCGGCGGGGGTGTACGGGCTGCTGCGCGAGGAGAACTTCGTGAAGGAGTCGATCGACCTGGACCCGGACGAGGTCCTCGACTATCTGCTCCCGATCATCGAGCCCACGCAGGTGGAGGAGTTCACCTTCACCCGCGGCTGGATCCGTGACCAGGCGGCCCGGATAGCGGACCCGCGCTCCCCCGCCCATCAGCTCGGCAGGCAGCTGAACCTCCCACCGTCCTACGTCCTGATACACCGGGTGACGCTCAGCACGATCGGGGTGCTGTGCCAGCTCGGCGCGACGGTCCGGCTGCGCGACGAGCTCGAAGCGTGGCTGCCGGGGTTCCTCGCCGAGGAACCGGAGGCGGAGAGCGCCGAGGGAACGGAGTACGCCGAGGAGGAGGGTGAGCCGGAGGACGGGACCGTCCAGGCTTGAGGGCCTGCCCGGGCGGGCCCGGGCCGGTGGGCGGTCACCACCAGAGGGAGTCGAGGCGGCTCTCGATCGCGCGGATGTGGAGGCGGGCGCAGCTCTCGCAGAAGTGGAGACGCCGCCCGCCCTCCACGGCGCTGAGCCAGGTCACGGGGACGGTGTCGCCTTCGACCTCGGTGCCGCACCGGGCGCACACCGTGCTTCCTTCGGCGGGCTGTTCGGGGGGATGGGTCTCCTCGTCCACCTCCTGACGATATCCCCGCGACCGGGTCGCCGAGGGCACAACGCACCGCGGGGCCGCCCGTGTCCGGACGGCCCCGCGGTGGGGTGATGGCTGCGCAGGTCAGTGCCTGAGCATCAGTGCATGACCGCCATGGCCAGCGCGCGGCGGGCGCGCCGCGAGGCGCGCTCCGCCCGGCGCTGCATCCGGCGGGCGGCGATCAGGCGGGCCGACTGGCGGCCCTCCTGGGCCTCCCGCAGGCGGTCGTGCATATGCGCACGTGCCAGGGCTTCTGGGATGAGTTGCATTTCGCGGGTCCTGTTCTGACGCGAGTCGTTCGCGCCGATGATGGTGACGTCGGGGGTGGCGGAGCCGACGGGCTCCTTCGTGGGGGTGATCATTGGTGCCTGATTCCGGGGGTCATGTGTGCAGGGGCGGTCGATCGTTCCGAGGCGCAGACTGTGTGTGGGTGCGGGGGCCCCACAGGTCGCGGTCACGCTGCGACCGGGTTCTTGCGCGGACGGCCACGCGGACGCTTGCGGGCCACGACGACACCCTGGACGAAGAGCTCGCCGCCCCAGACACCCCACGGCTCGCGGCGGTCCTTCGCGCCGGCGAGGCAGGCCTCGACGAGCGGGCAGGTGCGGCAGAGGGACTTGGCGTACTCGACGTCGGCGGGCGACTCCGCGAAGAAGACCTCCGGGTCGTACGAGCGGCAGGGGACGGGCACGCCGAGGTTCTCGATGGCGTCGTCGAGCGCGGTGAGCGTGGTGAGCGGGGTCAAGGTGGAGTCCTCCGTGGAGCCGGGCGGCGAGTTCGGGGTGGAAAGCGGTACTGACGGGGCGTGCGTTTCGGTGTGCACGGTGGGTGGTGTCCTCGTCTGGTCGTGCCGGCCTGTTGGCCGGTTTGCGGCTGCTGGTACCAGGTCCTGCTTGTCCCGAGGCTCCTTCGTTCCGTCTCGTCCGTTCGGACAAAACAAAAGGGCCGCGGATCCCGAGTGGGGTTCCGCGGCCCTGAAGGCGCCGGCCTGATGCTGGATCAGGCTGGATCGCTCCAGGGTTCAGGCCCACGGAAGGCCCACATCGTGTGGTGCTGCTGCGTCTGCTTCTCGACTCCGGCACCGGCTGCCGCAAAGGCATAGGCCTGAGCCTGTGCTGCCTTCGCTACTGCTGCCGCCGGTGCCTCGATCGGTCGCTCATTGCGCTCCCGCATCACGGGGAGGCTCGCCAGGGACAGCGGACGGACGGCGGAGATGCCGGACAGACCGGTGGCGTGAAGCGAGGCAGCCGAGGAGCGGGTGAGGCCGAGCGAGCAGGCGGAGACGACCGAGAGATCGGTCATTTTCTGGGTTCCGATGATGCTGATCACTTCAATCGCCTCCTCTCGGCGTCTCATGGGACCGGCCGGGGCCGGTCCTGCGTATTCGGATAAGTACAGCTAAGTACAGCACGGAGCCAGGGCTTCAGAGAAGTCGCTGTTCCCGTGGTTAAGAACCTATGGTGACGACTGGTGCGGGCGCAAACTATTTTCTGGACGAGTTTTCCTCAGGTCTCGTCGTCGCCCTCCTCGGGCTCGCCATCAAGCGCCTCACCTGCACAGATGGCCAGAACATCGGCACCGAAGCGGCCCAACTTCCGGTTGCCGACGCCGGCGATGACGACCAGCTCGCCCTCGGTGGACGGCACGGCCTCGGCGATCGCCATGAGGGTCTTCTCGGTGAACACGCAGAAGTCCGGCTGACCCAGCAGGGCCGCCTGGCCGGCGCGCCAGTCGTACAGCCGCTCGTAGAGCGCCTCGTCCATGTCCGACGGGCACTCCTCGCAGCGCATCAGCTTCATCTCGCCCGCGTCGGTGAGCGTCCGTCCGCAGACCCGGCACCGCACCGGGCTCCGGGGCTTGCGCTCGACGGCCGGGGTCCGCTCGGCGGCCGCGGCCCGGCCGGTGCCCCGGTCGATCCCGCCGCCCCCGCCGACGCCACCCCGCGCGCCGGAGCCCGTCGAGCCCGGTCGCAGCCCGTTCAGAAAGCGGGTCGGTCGTCGGCTCGCCCGCCCCCCCGGCGACCGGGACAGCGCCCAGGAGAGCGAGAGGTGGACGCGGGCGCGGGTGATCCCCACGTACATCAGGCGTCGCTCCTCCTCGACCTGCTCGTCGGTCTTGGCGTAGGCGATCGGCATCATGCCCTCGGTCAGGCCGACCAGGAACACGGCGTCCCACTCCAGGCCCTTCGCCGAGTGGAGGGAGGCCAGCGTGACGCCCTGGACCGTGGGGGCGTGCTGGGCGGCCGCCCGCTCGTCCAGCTCGCGGACCAGGTCGGTCAGGGTCGCCCCCGGCTTCGCCGTCTCGAAGTCCTCCGCCAGGCGGACCAGCGCGGCCAGCGACTCCCAGCGGTCGCGCACGGACCCCGAGCCGGCGGGCGGGCGGGTGGTCCAGCCTTTGGTGGAGAGCACCGCCCGCACCTGGGAGGCCAGGTCCTCCGCCCCGTCGAGCAGGGAGTCGTTGCCCCCGGCGCGGGCCGCGCCGCGCAGGGCAGTGCCCGCCTCGCGGACCTCGGCCCGTTCGAAGAACCGCTCGGCGCCGCGCAGCTGGTAGGGCACCCCGGCGTCCGCGAGGGCCTGCTCGTAGACCTCGGACTGGGAGTTGACCCGGTAGAGCACGGCGATCTCGCCGGCCGGGACGCCCGCGGCGATGAGGTCGCGGATGCGGCGGGCGGTGGACTCGGCCTCGGTGGGCTCGTCCCCGTACTCCGCGTATACCGGCTCGGGGCCCTTGTCACGCTGCGAGACCAGTTCCAGGCGGTGGTCGGCGGCCTTGCCCCGGGCCTGGCTCAGCAGTCCGTTGGCGAGGTGGACGACCTGGGGAGTGGAGCGGTAGTCGCGGACCAGCTTGACGACGGTGGCCCCGGGGTGGCGGGTGCGGAAGTTCAGCAGGTGGTCGGGGGTGGCTCCGGTGAAGGAGTAGATCGTCTGACTGGCGTCGCCGACGACGCAGAGGTTTTCCCGGTCGCCGACCCAGAGGTCGAGCAGCCGCTGCTGGAGCGGGCTCACGTCCTGGTACTCGTCGACGACGAAGTGCTGGTACTGGCCGCGCACGTGGTCGGCGATGTCTCCCCGGTCCTGGAGGATGCCGACGGTGAGCAGCAGCACGTCCTCGAAGTCGATCACGGAGCGGTCGCGCTTGAGCTGCTCGTACGTGGAGTAGATCTGGGAGAGCTCCGCCGGGTCGCGGGGGGCGTCGCGGCGGGTCTTGGCTACCGCCGCCGGATAGTCGGCGGGGACGGTCTGGGTGACCTTGGCCCACTCGATCTCGCTGGTGACGTCCCGCAGCTCGTTGCGGTCGAGCCTGAGCTGGCAGCGGGCGGCCGCCTCGGACACCAGCTGCACCTTCCGCTCCAGCAGCCGGGGCAGCTCGCCACCGACTGCTTTCGGCCAGAAATACTGGAGCTGCCGGAGCGCGGCGGAGTGGAAGGTCCGGGCCTGGACGCCGGTCGCGCCGAGCTGCCTCAGGCGGCCCCGCATCTCTCCGGCGGCCCGGTTGGTGAAGGTGACGGCGAGCACGGTGGCCGGCTGGAGGATGCCCGCCCGCACCCCGTACGCGATGCGGTGGGTGATCGCGCGGGTCTTGCCCGTACCCGCTCCGGCCAGCACGCACACCGGTCCGTGCAGGGCGAGCGCCACCTCGCGCTGCTCGGGGTCGAGCCCGTCGAGCACGGCGTCCGGGGTCTCGGGAACCTGCGGGAAGAGAGTGGAGTGCGTTGCTGCTGTCACCCCGCCATGCTGCCAGGTCGCGGGGGGCGGATGCGGCGGTTGTCCACAGGGGTGAGGTATTCGTCGTACCGGGGCGGGCCGCGCGGGGCCGGTGCCGGTACGGGCCCCGGAACGGACCGGGCCGGGACCGGCCTCGGGCCCGTACCGGTGCCGCGGGAATGGTGGCCGCCTCCCGTACGTTCCTTAACCTTGCGGGAGCGCTGCGGTGAGCGGCCGGACCGCATGTGACGCTGCCGGCCGCGCAGCGGTACGGACGAGACGAAGGAGCGCCAGCGACATGGCGGGCACTGTGACGATGTACAGCACCACCTGGTGCGGCTACTGCCGTCGGCTGAAGAGCCAGATGGACCGCGAGGGCATCGCGTACAACGAGGTCAACATCGAGCACGACCCGGAGTCGGCCGCGTTCGTCGAGAAGGCGAATGGCGGAAACCAGACGGTCCCCACCCTGCTGATCGTGGCCCCCTCCGGCAAGGAGTCGGTCATGACGAACCCTTCGCTCGCCCAGGTGAAGCAGGCGCTCGCCGCCTGATCCGGCGGAGAGGCGACTGCCTGTCGCGCGTACCCCTGCCCCCGGCACCGCCGGGGGCAGTCGTGTGTCCGGGGTGCGGACCTCAGACGGTCCGCTTCGCGGCACCGGGCCTCGGGAGCGGCTTGCCGTACCAGAGTTCGATCAGGCGGGCCGCGATGGAGATGCCGAACGGGGGCATGATCTCGCCGGACTCGAAGGCTGCGGTGAGGTCCTCGCGGGAGAACCAGCGGGCCTCCTCGATCTCCTCGCCGTCGACGGTGATGTCGAAGGTGGTCGCCCGTGCCATGAAGCCGAGCATCAGGCTGGACGGGAAGGGCCACGGCTGGCTGGCGATGTACTCGACCTCGCCGACCGTGATCCCGGCCTCTTCGTAGACCTCGCGGGCCACGGACTGCTCGATCGACTCCCCCGGCTCGACGAATCCGGCGAGCGTGGAGAAGCGGCCCTCCGGCCAGTGCACCTGGCGGCCCAGCAGGGCCCGGTCCTGGTCGTCGGTGACGAGCATGATGACCGCCGGGTCGGTGCGCGGGTAGTGCTCGGCCCCGCAGGCCTGGCAACGGCGGATGTGGCCGGCCGCCGCGATGACGGTGCGCTCACCGCAGCGGGAGCAGAAGCGGTGGAGGCGCTGCCAGTTCTCCAGGGCGACCGCGTGGACCATGAGCCCCGCGTCGCGGGGGCCGAGGAGAAGCCCCGCCTCACGGAGTCCGGCCGGGCGGGCCGACTGGTCCATGCGGCCGGGCAGCGAGTCCTTCTGGAGCGCGAAGTAGCTGACGCCCGTCTCGTCGGTACCGAGGAAGTACCGGTGGGTCTCGGTGACCGGGGCCTCGAAGGCCGGGGTCATGACGATCTCGGTGCCCCCGTCGGGGGTGTCGTCGATCAGCACCTGGCCGCCGGAGACGACGAAGACGCGGGTCGTCGGGTGGCTCCACGCCACGGCCAGCCACGCCTCGTCGAGACGGTGGTGGGCCGCGCGGTCGATGCCGCTCGGCGCGGTGAGGCCGATCGGACGGTCTGCGGTGGCGTTGTCGAAGGTGCTCACAGGTGCTTCCTACTCCCCCTGGGTGGATCGGGTGTACGGAGGTGGGGCGAAGTTCATCGGGCGAGCGCCGTGGCCAGTTCGCTCCACAGGTACGCGGTCGTCTCCACGCCCTTCAGCAGCAGGTCCAGCTCGACCTTCTCGTCGGGGGCGTGCCAGCCGTCGGAGGGGACGGAGATGCCGAGGAAGAGGACGGGGGCGCCGAGCACGTCCCTGAGGTCGGCGGCGGGGCCCGAGCCTCCCTCGCGGGTGAAGAGGATCTTGCTTCCGAAGGCCCGGCCCATCGCGCGGGCCACGGCCTGGAGGGCGGGGTGGCCCAGCGGGGTCAGGCAGGGGCGGGTGGCGGGCTGGAAGGCGATCCGGTGCCGGATGCCCGCCGGGATGCGGGAGGCGGCCCACGTGCGGACCATCTGCTGTACGCGGTCGGGGTCCTGGCCGTCGACCAGCCGGAAGCTGATCTTCACCAGGGCGGAGGAGGGGATGATCGTCTTGCTGCCCGCGCCCTGGTAGCCGCCGCCGATGCCGTTGACCTCGGCGGTGGGGCGGGCCCAGACGCGCTCCAGCGTGGAGTACCCGGCCTCGCCGGAGGCCGCCTGCGACTTCGCGGTGCGCAGCCAGGTGGACTCGTCGAAGGGCAGCTCGGCGAAGAGGGCCCGCTCGGTGTCGGTGAGGTCGGTGACCCCGTCGTAGAAGCCGGGGATCGCGACGTGGCCGTCCTCGTCGTGGAGGGCGGCGACCAGCCGGGCGATCTCGGTGGCCGGATTGGGGACGCCTCCGCCGAACGATCCGGAGTGGATGTCCTGCGCGGGCCCGAACAGCTCGATCTCGCACTCGGCGAGGCCCCGCATGCCGGTGCAGACGGTCGGGGTGTCCTCGTCCCACATGCCGGTGTCCGAGACGATCACCGCGTCTGCGGCGAGCCGGCCCGCCTGCTGTTCGGCCAGGGCGCGGAAGTTCGGCGAGCCGGACTCCTCCTCGCCCTCGATCAGCAGCTTCAGGTTCACGGCGGGGGTCGTGCGGCCGGTCCCGGCGAGGTGGGCGCGGACGCCCAGGGTGTGGAAGAACACCTGGCCCTTGTCGTCGGCCGCGCCGCGCCCGTACATCCGGCCGTCCCGGATCACCGGCTCGAACGGGTCGGTCGCCCAGCCGTCCTCGCGTGCGGCGGGCTGCACGTCGTGGTGGCCGTAGACCAGGACGGTCGGGGCGCCGGGGTCCTCGCTGGGCCACTCGGCGAAGACCGCCGGGGCGCCGGGGGTCTCCCAGATCTCGGCGACCGGGAAGCCGGTCTCCCTGAGCTTGGCGCTCAGCCACTCGGCGCTGCGCCGTACGTCCCCGTCGTGCTCCGGCTGCGCGGATACGGAGGGGATGCGCAGCCACTCGGCGAGGTCGTCGAGGAAGGCGGCGCGGTGCTGCTCGGTGTACGTACGGACGGCGCTGTCCGGGGTCTCGCTCATGCTCTTGAGCCTATCCGTCCTCGGGGACCGGCTCGTCCAGCAGGATCCGCTCCAGCTCGGCCCGGCCGGGCAGCCCCTGCGGATGGACGGTCTCGCCCGTGCGTACGTAGAGGAACGTGGCGGTGACCGCGTCGAGCGACAGATCGTGCAGCTCGGCCCAGGCGAGGCGGTAGACGGCGAGTTGGAGCGGGTCGGCGGTGCGGTGGCGGGTGGTCTTCCAGTCGACGATCTCGTACGTGTCGCCCGTGCGGTAGACGGCGTCGATACGGCCCCGGATCACCCGGCCCGCCAGGGTGATCTGGAAGGGGGTCTCCACGCGGTACGGCGTGCGCCGGGCGTACGCGGTGCGCTCGAACGCCTCCTTCAGCTCGGCGAGGTCCCGCTCGTCGGAGATCTCGGCGTCGCTCTCGTCGCCGCCGGGCAGTTCGTCGGGGCCGAGCATGGGCAGCGGCAGCTCCTCGTACCGGGACTCCACCCAGGCGTGGAACCGGGTGCCCCGGCGGGCGGCGGGCTGCGGCGGGCGGGGCATGGGGCGGGCCAGCTCCTGGGCGAAGGCGTCGGGGTCCTCGGCGAGGCGCAGCAGCTGGGTGGCGGAGAGGGCGGCGGGGATGACGACCTCGCGCACGGTGGCGCGGGCGCGACGCAGCTCCCCGGCGAGGGAGTCGAGGTCCCGGTCCCAGGAGGCGAGGGTGCGGGCCTCCTCGGGGGTGAGGCGGTCGGCCGGGCCGGTGGTTTCCGGGGCGTGGCGGGCCGCCGGGATGTGCGGGGCGGGCTCGGCGTGCAGGGCGGGCTCGGCGTGCGGGGCGGGCTCGGCGTGCGGGGTCGGCTCGCGGGCCGGGTCCGCCGTGTCCGGTGTGGCCTCCGGCGCATCGGCGGGACGTTCGGTGGGGAGCGCGTCCCAGTCCCAGTCCTCGTCGGCCGGGGACTCGTCGAGCGAGGGCTCCTCGTCCCAGGGTTCGTGCGTCGGTACGTCGTCGGGGCCGGGCCCGTACGTCGGCGCCTCCGGCTCGTCCCCCTCGACGGCCATGCGCTCCAGGTGGGCCAGCACCGTGTCCCGGGCGGCGCGGCGGCGGGCGAGGGCGTCGGCGTCGAGCGGGAGCGGCCAGGCCAGGTCGGCGTCGCGTTCCGCGAGGGCCGGGTTCTCCTCGTCCTCGGCGGGCTCGTCCGCCCAGGCCTCGATCTCGCCGTGGCCCGCCGCGCAGTGCTCGTACAGCGCATCCAGGAAGGCGGACGGGCCGCGCGTCTTCTTCTGGGACGGGCCCCACCAGTGGCCGGAGCCGAGGAGCAGGGAGCGGGGGCGGGTGAAGGTGACGTACCCGAGGCGCAGTTCCTCCGTGTGCTGGTGCTCCTTCATCTCCTCCTTGAACGCCTTCATGCCCTTGGCGTCGTACGCGTCCAGTGTCGGGAGCGTCGCCGCGTCGCCGCGCAGGGCGTGCGGGAGCACCTTGGCCTGGGCGGTCCAGGCGTCCCGGGACTGACCGCTGGGGAACTGGCCCGTCACCAGTCCGGGGACGGCGACGACGTCCCACTCCAGGCCCTTGGACTTGTGGGCGGTCAGCACCTTGACGGTGTTCTCGCCGCCGGGCAGCGCGTTGTCGAGGCCCTTCTCGTACTGCGCGGCGGTCCGCAGGAAGCCGAGGAAGGCGAGCAGCGAAGTCTCGCCGTCGAGGGATGCGAACCGGGCCGCTATGTCGAGGAAGTTGGTCAGCGTCTCGCGGCGGCGGGCGGCCAGCGCCTGCGGGGACGCGGACAGCTCGACCTCCAGACCCGTGGTGGCCAGGACCCGGTGCAGCACGTCCATCAGGGGGTCCGCGAGCGAGCGGCGCAGGTCGCGCAGCTCCCGGGCCAAGCGGGCGAAGCGGACGCGGGCCTCGGCGGAGAACGGCAGCCCGTCGTCGGCCTCGTCCCCCGCGACCAGGAAGGTGTCCAGCGCGTCCGCGAGCGATATCACCTCGGCCGGGTCCGTGCCCTCGACGGCCTCCGCGAGCCGCTGGTCCGCGTCGGCGTCGTCCGCGTGGCCGGTCCGGTGGACGAGGAGGCGGGCGCGGCGGCCGAGGAGCGCGAGGTCGCGGGGGCCGATGCGCCAGCGCGGTCCGGTGAGCAGACGGACCAGCGAGGCGTTGGCCCCCGGGTCCTGGAGGACCTCGCAGACGGCGACCAGGTCGGCCACCTCGGGCAGATGCAGCAGCCCGGCGAGGCCGACGACCTCGACCGGGATGTCCCGGGCGACCAAGGCCGCCTGGATCTCGGGGAAGTCCCCGGCGGTGCGGCACAGGACGGCGATCTCGCCGGGCGGGGTTCCGGTGCGTACGAGGTGGGCGAGGGAGTCCGCGAGCCAGTCGATCTCCTCGGTGTGGGTGGGCAGCAGGGCGCAACGGACGACGCCGTCGCGCTCGGCGCCCGGGGCGGGGCGCAGTGCCTCGACGCCCTCGTGCATCGCGCGCAGCGGTTCGGCGAGCCCGTTGGCAAGCTGGAGGAGGCGGCCGCCGCTGCGGCGGTTCTCGCTGAGGCTGTAGCGGGTGGCGGGGGTGCCGTCGGCGTGCGGGAAGTGCTGGGGGAAGTCGTCCAGGTTGGCGACGGACGCGCCGCGCCAGCCGTAGATCGCCTGGCAGGGGTCGCCCACGGCGGTCACCGCGTGGCCGCCCGCTCCCACTCCCGTACCCGCCCCCGTACCGCTGCCGAACAGCGCCGAGAGCAGGAGCCGCTGGGCCACCGACGTGTCCTGGTACTCGTCGAGGAGGACGACCCGGAACTCCTCGCGCAGGATCGCCCCCACCTCGGGCCGGGTCAGGGCCAGCTCGGCGGAGAGGGCGATCTGGTCGCCGAAGTCCAGGAGGTCGCGGCTGCGCTTGGCCGCTCGGTAGCGCTCGGTGAGGCCGAGGAGGGAGCGGCGGGCCTCGGCGGTCTCGGGGATCTTGCGCAGGTCGGCGTTGCTGAGCTTGGCGGCGGCCAGCTCCCGCAGCAGCTCGGTGTCGTACGTCTCCAGCGCCCGGGGGCGTACGAGGTGTTCGGACAGCTCCCCGTCGAGCGCGAGCAGATCGCTGACCAGGGTGGAGAAGGACCGGGTGAGCGCCGGATACGGGCCCGGGGCCTCGCGCAGCACCTTCGCTGCCAGCTGGTAGCGGGTGGCGTCGGCGAGGAGGCGGGTGGAGGGCTCCAGGCCGACGCGCAGGCCGTGCTCGGTGAGGAGGCGGCCGGCGAACGCGTGGTAGGTGGAGATGGTGGGTTCGCCCGGAGGGTTGTCCGGGTCGATGACGTCGGGGTCGGTGACCCCGGCGGCGATCAGCGCCTTGCGGACCCGCTCGGCCAGCTCGCCCGCCGCCTTGTTGGTGAAGGTCAGGCCGAGGACCTGCTCGGGCGCGACCTGTCCGGTGCCGACCAGCCAGACCACGCGCGCGGCCATCACCGTGGTCTTGCCCGACCCGGCTCCGGCCACGATCACCTGCGGGGCGGGCGGCGCGGTGATGCAGGCCGTCTGCTCCGGGGTGAAGGGGATCCCGAGGAGCTCCTTGAGCTGCTCGGGATCGGTGATGCGTGGGGACACCCGGACAACGGTAACCGGGCCCACTGACAACCCGGTACGAACCGGATGCCCCGCTCCATTACCTGGCGACCGGACGCGGCGGCTGGTCCACCACCTGGCGACCGGACGCGGCGGCTGGTCCACCACCTGGCGACCGGACGCGGCGGCTACTCCACCACCTGCCGCCCCTCCGGCTGCGCACTGCACGAGGCGCGGAAGGTGCAGTGGGAGCAGTGCGTTCCGGTGGTGGGCGTGAAGCGTTCGTCCAGGACCTTTCCGGCGGCCGTGGCGAGCAGGTCGGAGACCCACTCCCCCGCCAGCGGTTCCTGGGCCTGGACCTTGGGGAAGGCGTCGCCGCCCTCCTTCTTGGGGGCGGGCTGACGGAGCTGGACCAGTTCGGCGCCGCCCGGCTCGGGGCGCTCTCCGTCGAAGACCTCGTCGACCGCGCCCTCGCGGACGGCGAGCTGGTAGACGGCGAGCTGGGGGTGGGCGGCGACCTCGTCCTTGGTGGGGGCGCCCTTGCCGGTCTTGAAGTCGACGACGTACGCCCGGCCCTCGGCGTCCTGTTCGACCCGGTCCATGGAGCCCCGGATGCGGACGGCGTACTCGCCCGCCTCCAGGGTCACGTCGAAGTCGTGCTCGCTCGCGGTGGGGGTGCGGCCTCCCCGGTCCAGGACGTGCCAGTGCAGAAAGCGTTCCAGGGCGGCGCGGGCCTGGTCCTTCTCCTGCTCGGACTTCCAGGGGGCGTCGAAGGCGAGACCGTTCCACACGGAGTCCAGGCGCTCCATGAGGACGTCCAGGTCGGCGGGCGTACGGCTGGAGGCGACCTCGTCGGCGAGTACGTGGACCACGTTGCCGAACCCCTGGGCGGCCGTGGCCGGGGCGTCGGCCTTCACCTCGCGGCCCAGGAACCACTGGAGGGCGCAGGTGTTGGCGAGCTGGTCGAGCGCGCTGCCGGAGAGGGTGACGGGCTGGTCGCGGTCGCGCAGCGGGACGGCGGAGCGGGTCGGCTCGTCCAGCCCCCACCAGCGGTACGGGTGGGCCGCGGGCACCAGCGGCTGCCCCTCGTCGTCGGTGAGCGCGGCGAGCCGGGCGAGGCGGTGGGCGGCGGCCTCGCGCAGCGCGTCGGAGGCCGCCGGGTCGACGGTGGTGGCGCGCAGTTCGGCGACGAGCGCGGCGACGGCGAGGGGGCGGCGCGGGCGGCCGGTGACGTCCCGGGGTTCGACGCCCAGCTCGGTCAGGAAGCGGGAGGGCTGGTCGCCGTCGTCGGCGGGTGCCTTCACGGCGGTGACGATCAGGCGCTCGCGGGCGCGGGTGGCGGCGACGTAGAAGAGGCGGCGCTCCTCGGCGAGGAGGGCGCCGGGCGTGAGGGGCTCGGCGAGCCCGTCGCGGCCGATCCGGTCCGCCTCCAGGAGCGAGCCCCGGCGGCGCAGGTCGGGCCAGACGCCCTCCTGGACCCCGGCGACGACGACGAGCCGCCACTCCAGGCCCTTGGAGCGGTGGGCGGTCATCAGACGTACGGCGTCGGGGCGGGCGGTCCGCCGGGAGAGGATGTCGGCGGCGATGTCCTGGGCGTCGACCTCTTCCAGGAAGTTGAGGGCCCCGCGCCCGCCGGTGCGCTCCTCGGCGCGGGCGGCCGTGTCGAACAGGGCGCACACCGCGTCGAGATCACGGTCGGCATTGCGCCCGCCCGCCCCGCCGCGCAGCGCGGCCCGCTCCAGCCGGCCCGGCCAGGGGGTGCCGTTCCACAGGGTCCACAGGGCCTCCTCGGCGGTGCCGCCGCCTTCGAGGAGCTCGCGGGCCTTGCGCAGGAGCGCGCCGAGGCGCTGCGCGCCGTGGGCGTACGCCGGGTCGTGCGTGACGAGCCGTTCGGGCTCGGCGAGGGCGCGGGCCAGCAGTTCGTCGGAGGGGGCGGGGATCCGGATCCCGGCGGCGCGCTCCTCGTCGCGCAGGGCCCGGCCGAGGCGGCGCAGGTCGGCGGCGTCCATGGAGCCGAGAGGGGAGGTGAGGAGGGTCAGGGCGGTCTCGGTGTCGAGCCAGGAGGGTGCTCCGGCCTCCTCCGGATCTCCCTCGGGGAGGTCGGGGAGGCGTTGCAGCGCCGCCGTCGCCACCGTCCGCAGGGCCGTCAGCAGCGGAGCGACGGCCGGTTCGTGGCGCAGCGGGAGGTCGTCGCCGTCGACCTCCAGGGGGACGCCGGCGGAGGTGAGGGCGCGGCGGACGGCGGGCAGCGAGCGGCCCCCGGCCCGTACCAGCACGGCCATCTCCTGCCACGGCACCCCGTCCTCCAGGTGGGCGCGGCGCAGGAGGTCCGCGATGTTCTCCAGCTCCGTGGACGCGGTCGGGTAGGTGTACGTCTCGACGCGGCCGCCGTCCCGGACGGCGTGCAGCTCGCGGTGGGCGCGGACCGTGTCGGCGGGCAGCCGGGTCAGCGGCATCCGTCGGGTGAGCAGCCGGGTCGCCGCCAGCAGTCCGGCCCCGGAGCGGCGGGAGGTGGTGAGGACGCCCACGGGCGCGGGCCCGCCGTCCGCCCGGCGGAAGGTGTCCGGGAAGTCGAGGATGCCGTTCACGTCGGCGCCCCGGAAGGTGTAGATCGACTGGTCGGGGTCGCCGAAGGCGATCAGCGTCCGCCCGGCGCGCACGCCCCCGCCCTCGCCTTCGTCGCGCACGCCCCCGCCCTCGCCTTCGTCGCGCGCGTCCTCGCCCTCGCCGTGCCCCCGGGCGTACTCCGGCGCGCGCCCCCGGTTGCCGGCCAGCGCGTGCAGCAGGCGCACCTGGGCGGGGTCGGTGTCCTGGTACTCGTCGACGTACACCGCGTCGTAGCGGCCGGCCAGCTCCGCCGCGACCTCGGGGCGCTCGGCGAGCAGGACCGCGCGGTGCACCAGCTCGGCGTAGTCCAGAACGCCCTGGGCGTCGAGGACGTCGAGGTACTCGGCGAGGAACTGGGCCGCCGCGCTCCAGTCCGGGCGGCCGGTGCGGGCGGCGAAGGCGGCCAGCGCGTCCGGGCCGAGGCCCAGTTCGCGGCTGCGGGCCAGCACGGCGCGCACCTCGTCGGCGAAGCCGCGGGTGGTCAGGCAGGACCGCAGCTCGTCCGGCCAGCGGACATGGGCCAGGCCCTCCTTCTCCAGGTCGAGCTGGCCCGCGAGCAGTTCGCGGACGGTGACGTCCTGCTCGGGCCCGGACAGCAGGCGCAGCGGATCGGCGAACAGGTCGGCGTCCTGGTTCGCCCGGACCAGGGCGTAGCAGTACGAGTGGAAGGTGGTGGCCTGCGGGCCCCGGGCCGCCCCGAGGCGGGCCGCCATCCGGTCGCGCAGTTCGACGGCGGCCTTGCGGCTGAAGGTGAGGACGAGGATGCGGGCGGGGTCGCCGCCCCGGTTCACCCGGGCGGCGACGGATTCGACGAGGGTGGTGGTCTTGCCGGTGCCGGGCCCGGCGAGGACCAGCAGCGGCCCGCCGGGGTGGTCAACCACCGCGCGCTGGCCTGCGTCCAGGAGGGGGGGATCCACGGAACCCGGCGGAGTGCGCACCAGGCGGTACGCGCCCGTGGTCCGCGGCCGTGACTCACGGTGCGGACTGTGCCGGGTGGAGGAGGAACTCACGTGGATCGCCGGTCCTGGTGGGGTGTACGCGGGTGTACTGGTGACGTGGAACAGGTGAGGAACAGGTTCGGTGCAGCCGGGGAAGAAGAGGAAGGGGGCGGACGTGCCGCGCGATGACGACGCTACGCCGCCGACGGCGCGGGAGGCGACGACCGCGCTGCGTCCCTCGTCACGTCCTCGGCCGGGTCGGGCCGTCGTGGCCGGTGGCGGACGGCAAAAGCCGTCAGGTGTGAGCTTCGTCGCCCGGACCGTCCCCTTCTTCGCGTTCCCCGCGCGCGGTGCCAACCGTGCCAGCGGTGCCAACCGTGCCAGCGGTGCCAACCGTGCCAGCCGCACCGGTGGTGTCAGCCGTGTCACCGGCCCGCCCGCCGCTTTCACCGCCGTCCCAGCGGGCGCGCCGCATGTCGATGCGCGGGATGTGCCCCTCCGCCTGCCGCGACGCCTCGCGCAGCGGGGTGCCCTCGGCGCGGTAGTGGTCCAGGGCCCGCAGCTCGTGGGCGGGCAGCAGCGTCCCGTCGGCGCGGACGACACGCCACCACGGCACGGCCGACCCGTACAGCGCCATGGTCCGGCCGACCTGGCGGGGCCCTCCCTCGCCCAGCCACTCCGCGATGTCGCCGTACGTCATCACCCGGCCGGGCGGGATCAGATCGGCCACATCGAGGACGCGCTCCGCGTACGCGGGCAGCTCCGCGTACTCCGGCGGCTCCGCGCGCCCGGACGGCTCCGCGTTTTCCGGCGGTCCGGTGCCGGCCGGGGCGGTGCCGGAGCCGCCCCCGTCCGTCTGGTCCTGGCTCATCCGCCCCATCCTGCCGTACGCCACCGACAGCCCGGTCGAGACGGTATCCGTCCGGACACACAGCGTGCACGCAGGTGCAAAGGAGCGTATGTTGCGCTTCCCGCGCCCGTGCAATGCACCCTGATGCCCTCCTCTGTCTACGGGCCGTGCCACCATCATGCGGGCGGTGACCGGTGATACCAGAACACGAAGACGAACCAGAGGCGACGAAGGAGCAGGGCGTGCAGCCACCGAAGGCGGCGGACGCCTCCGATGCCGGGGAGCGCCCGGAGGGTGCTTCCGAGTCCTCCGGACCGCCCCGCGCCTCCGCCGGATCACCCCACGACGACAGCGCCGGACCGCCCCGCGCCGACGGCCCCACGACGTCCACCACCGGACATCTGGCCGGCTCGACGCTGGCCTCCGCCGAGGCCGCGCTGACCGACCGCGTCTCCGGTGACGAACCGCTGCTCCCCGCCCGGGTGCACCGTCCCTCCGACCTGATGCGGCTGCTCATCGGAGTGCTCGCGATCGCGGTGCTGTTCTCGATCGCCGCGTTCGCCCAGGGAACCACCACCGGCCTTGAGGACGACATCTCCAAGGGCACCGAGCAGGCGCCCGATCTGCTGATCAAGATCGCCGGCCTGGTGTCCAGCATCGCCGTGCTGCTGGTGCCGGTCGCCTTCGCCATCGAACGCCTCATCAAACGCGACGGGCTGCGCATCGCGGACGGGGTGCTCGCCGCCGTACTCGCCCACGGGGTGACGCTCGCCACCGACCTCTGGGTCTCGCGGACCGCGCCCGGCACCATCCAGGACGCGCTGACCCAGCCGCAGACGGCCGGCGGTCTCACCGACCCGGTGCACGGCTATCTCGCGCCGGTCATCGCGTACATGACGGCGGTCGGGATGGCGCGGCGGCCGCGCTGGCGCGTCGTGCTGTGGGTGGTGCTGCTGCTCGACGCGTTCGCGATGCTGGTGGGCGGGTACACCACCCCGTTCTCGATCATCCTCACCGTGCTGATCGGCTGGACGGTGGCGTACGGGACGCTGTACGCGGTCGGCTCGCCGAACGTCCGCCCCACCGGCCAGCACCTGATGGCGGGTCTGCGGCACGTGGGCTTCCGCCCGGTCGCGGCGATGCGCACCGAGGACGCCCCGGACCACGCCGACCAGAGCGACCGGGGGCGGCGCTATCTGGTCACCCTGGAGGACGGGCCGCCGCTGGACGTCACCGTCGTCGACCGGGAACAGCAGGCCCAGGGGTTCTTCTACCGGGCCTGGCGGCGGCTCACGCTGCGCACGCTGACCCAGCGGCGCTCGATCCAGTCGTTGCGCCAGGCGCTGGAGCAGGAGGCGCTGCTCGCTTACGCGGCCATCGCCGCCGGGGCGAACGCGCCCAAGCTGATCGCCACCTCGGAGCTGGGCCCCGACGCGGTGATGCTGGTCTACGAGCACATCGGCGGCCGGTCGCTGGACTCGATGGAGGACGAGGAGATCACCGACGATCTGGTGCGCAGCGCCTGGCGTCAGGTGAAGGCCCTCCAGTCGCGGCGGATCGCGCACCGCAGGCTGACCGGTGACGCGCTCCTGGTGGATCGTTCCGGCAGGGCGTTCGTGACGGACCTGCGCGGCGGCGAGATCGCCGCGGGCGATCTGGTGCTGCGGATGGACGTGGCCCAGCTGCTGACCACGCTGGGGCTGCGGGTGGGGGCCGAGCGGTCGGTCGCCGGTGCGCTGGCCGTCCTCGGGCCGGACGCGGTGGCGGACTGTCTGCCGCTGCTCCAGCCGATCGCGCTGAGCCGGTCCACGCGGGCGACGCTGCGCCGGATCGCCCGCGAGCGTTCGCAGCGCGAGCGGGAGGCGGTGGTGGAGGCCTCGCAGGCGGCCAAGCAGGCGAAGGCCGAGCAGGCGAAGGCGGAGCAGGCGAAGGCCGAGCAGACGGCCGACAGCACCGCGGCCGGGTCCAAGGCCGAGTCCAAGGCCGAATCCAAGGCGGAGACCAAGGCCGAGCGGAAATCGCTGCGCACCGAGAAGCAGGCCGAGAAGCGCGCCATCGACGATGCGCTGGAGGAGGCCCGCGAGGAGGATCTGCTGGCCCAGATCCGCCGTCAGGTGCTGCTGATCCGCCCGCAGGCCCCGGTCGAACCGGTCCGCCTGGAGCGGATCAAGCCGCGCACCCTGTTCAGCTTCATCGCCGGGGCCATCGCCGCGTACTTCCTGATCTCCCAGGTCACCCAGGCCGACTTCGGGGCGGTCGTGGAGCAGGCGGAGTGGGGCTGGGTGGCGGCGGCCCTCGGCTTCTCGGCGCTGAGCTACGTGGCGGCGGCGATGAGCCTGCTGGGCTTCGTGCCGGAGCGGGTGTCGTTCCTGAAGACCGTGCAGGCACAGGTGGCCGGCTCGTTCGTGAAGATCGTGGCGCCCGCCGCGGTCGGGGGCGTGGCGCTGAACACCCGCTTCCTCCAGCGGGCCGGGGTGCGCCCCGGTCTCGCGGTGGCGAGCGTCGGGGCCTCGCAGCTCTTCGGGCTCGGCGCCCACATCATGCTGCTGGCGCTGTTCGGCTATCTCACGGGGACGGAGAAGACGCCGGACTCGCTGACCCCGTCCCGTACGGTGATCGCCGGTCTGCTCACGGTCGCGGTGCTGGTGCTGGTCGTGACGGCGATCCCGTTCCTGCGGAAGTTCGTGGTGACCCGGGTGCGCTCACTGTTCGCCGGGGTGGTGCCGCGCATGCTGGACGTGGTGCAGCGGCCGCAGAAGCTGCTCACCGGCATCGGCGGCATGCTGCTGCTGACCGGCCTGTTCGTGCTCTGCCTGGACGCCTCGATCCGGGCGTTCAGCGGCCCGGACGTCCCCCAGCTGAGCTACGCGAGCATCGCGGTGGTCTTCCTCGCCGGGAACGCGCTCGGCTCGGCCGCCCCGACGCCCGGCGGTATGGGCGCGGTCGAGGGGGCCCTGACGCTGGGCCTGATCGCGGTCGGGCTGCCGAAGGAGGTCGCGGCGCCGGCGGTGCTGCTGTACCGCGTGATGACGCTGTGGCTGCCGGTGCTGCCGGGGTGGCTCGCCTTCAACCAGCTGACCCGCAAGGGCGAGCTGTGATCCGGCCGGGCGGGCGAGGACGGTAGCGGCCCGGCCCGCCTCCACCGGTCGCGGCCCGGCCGCCGTCCACCGGT
>NZ_JBHXJG010000044.1:0-36434 GCF_042723425.1 Streptomyces sp. NPDC058375
CCACCCGCTGGAACAACTCCCACAACTCGTCCGGCACCAACCGCTCAACGATCCCCACCATGACTCACAGAATACCGAGTCACCCAAATGAGATGACCTCTTAGAGCTCGTAACACGATCTTGTTGAAGTGTGCTGGTTGGCCGTGACCGGTGTGACGATTCGGCCGTTTGTGATGGTGTGAGTACTGGGCCGTGGATCGTGGACGACGACTTGTGGGCGGTGATCGAGCCGCTCCTGCCGCCTTGGCCGGGACGGTCGCCGGGGCCGAGGCCGGTGCCGGACCGGCTCTGTCTGCAGGGCATCCTGTTCGTCCTCTACAACGACATGGCCTGGCAACTCCTGCCCCTGGAGCTGGGCTTCGGCTCGGGGCAGACGTGCTGGCGCCGACTGGAGAGGTGGCAGAAGGCAGGAGTCTTCGACCAACTGCACCGGGTCCTGCTTGCCGAGCTGAACGCGGCCGGCGAGCTCGACTGGTCGCGGGCATGCGTGGACGGCTCCCACATCCGGGTGAAAAAGGGGGTGCCGACACCGGCCCGTCGCCGGTCGACCGGCGCAAGACCGCCAGCAAGCACCACCTGATCTGCGACGGTCGCGGCACCCCGCTCAAAGTCATCACGACCGCGGCGAACGTCAACGACGTCACCCAGACCCTCGCCCTGGTCGACGGCATCCCGCCTGTCGCCGGCCGCCCCGGCCGGCCTCGCCGCCGACCGAACGCCCTGCTCGGCGACAAGGGCTACGACTCCAATCCGAACCGGAACGCGCTACGCAAGCGCCGGATCCTGCCTGTCATCTCGCGCAAGGGCTGCCCGAACATCAAAGGGATGGGCAAGCTCCGCTACGTCGTCGAGCAGACCTTCGCGCTCCTCCACCACTTCAAGCGTCTCGCCGTCCGCTGGGAACGCCGCACCGAACTCCACGACGCCTTCGTCTCCCTGGCCTGCAGCCTGATCTGCTGGAGACGCCTCAAGAAGGCCCGCGCATGATCGTGTTACGGGCTCTAAGGGCGATCTGATATCCGGTCCTTCTTCAAGTCGTATGCCAATTTGCTGACATTGGGGTGGCGGTAATGTGGCAGTCCTGCGACGTCGACTTGTTGAACTGGCCGGATTTATCCGTGCCCTTGGTGCTCCTCCATCACCTTCTGGAGTGGGTCTACCTGGCGGCGCGCGACCAGCGGTCATCGAGCTCCTCGTACCAGGTACGCATGCCCTTGCCTCCCGCTACGCGGCCCGCCATGTTCTCAGCGCGCCGACGCTGCTTGCTGTGCGTGGGGTAGACCGACACGAGGTCAGGCAGAGTGGAGATGTCTGCCGCCCCACAGACGGCGGACCCCTCGTATGCCTGTGAAAGTGGACGCATGGGTCAGAAGAGGCCGGGTACGGGAGGGCCTGCGGCGGATTCGACGAAGGCTGGAGAAACCGATGGCTGTACGACACCGATTGATCGAACGTCCCGTCGAGGATGTCTGGGCGGTCCTCGCGGATCCCACGAGCTACGGCGACTGGGTGGTGGGAACATCCGATTCCACGCCCGACGAAGGCACCTGGCCCGAGGTCGGTGCCGGCATCACGTACACGGTCCGGCTGGGCCGGTGGTCCGGCCGGGGACGCACCGTCGTCCGACGCTGTGAGGCCCCGCACGTGCTGGAGCTGGAGGCCGAGAGCGGATGGCTGGGTACCGCCCGGATCGCGCTGAAGGTACGTCGCTGGGGACGCAACACGCTGGTGATCATCGATGAGCACCCCTTGCGAGGGCCCGCCGCGAAGCTCCACAACACCGCCATCGACGCTTTCGTCCAGGTGCGTCACCGCACCATGCTCGCCCGTCTGGCGGAAGTGGTCGAGAGGACCTCAAGGGGCGAACACCAGGTGTCATGACCGTCGCAGCCGCCAGTAGGACTGACGACGAGGTGGCTGTGCAGCAGTGGCTCGGCGCGAACGTGAGGAGGCAGCGATGCCGGATGCGGTGGTCATCGGCGCGGGACCCAACGGGCTCGTCGCGGCGAATCTTCTCGCCGCCGCGGGGTGGAGCGTGGAGGTGCTGGAGGCGCAGCCCGAACCGGGCGGCGCCGTCCGCAGCGACCGTGAGGTCCATCCCGACTACGTGAGCGACCTCTTCAGCGCCTTCTACCCACTAGCAGCCGCGTCCCCCGTCCTCGGCGGGCTGGAGCTCCAGGAGGAAGGGCTCGAATGGAGTCACGCTCCCCGGGTGCTGGCCCACCCACTGCCGGACGGCCGGTGCGCCGTACTCGAACGGGGAGCGCGGGAGACGGCGGCCGGGCTGGATACGTTCGCGGAGGGTGACGGGGCCGCCTGGCTCGACCTGTACGGCACCTGGACCCGTCTGGGCCCTGACATCCTGCGCGCTCTCTTCACCCCCTTCCCACCCGTACGGGCCACCGCCCGGCTGGCCGCCAAGCTCAGGGCGGCCGGAGGACTCCGTCTGGCGCGGACGATGCTCCTGCCCGTGCGTCGCCTGGGTGAGGAGGAGTTCCGCGGCGAAGCGGCGAGGCTTCTCCTTGCGGGGAACGCGCTGCACGCGGACCTCGGCCCCGAGGCAGCAGGCAGCGGGGGTTTCGGTTGGCTGATGTCCATGCTCGGCCAGACCTATGGCTTTCCCGTGCCGGTCGGGGGCGCCGGGGCGCTCACGGCGGCTCTGGTGCGGCGGCTGGAGCGGCACGGCGGTGTCGTCCGGTGCGGGGAGCGCGTGGAGGAGATCGTCGTACGCGCAGGACGTGCTGTCGGCGTACGCACCGCCAGCGGTGAATCCGTTGCGGCCTCCCGTGCGGTGCTCGCTGATGTCTCCGCGTCGGCGCTCTACGGCGGACTGGTCGACACCCGGTTCCTCCCTGACCAGCTGCTGAACGATCTGCGTCGTTTCCAGTGGGACTTCGCGACCTTCAAGGTCGACTGGGCGCTGAATGGGCCGGTGCCGTGGGCCGCCGGTGAGGCGTCCACGGCGGGGACTGTTCATCTGGCTGACGGGATCGACGGTCTTACCCGGTTCGCCGCGCAGATCGCGACCGGTCAGGTCCCCGACCGCCCCTTCCTCCTCTTCGGGCAGATGACCACGGCGGACGCCACACGCTCACCCGCTGGGACGGAGTCGGCCTGGGCCTACACCCACGTTCCTCACCGCATCAAGGGCGACGCCGGTGAGGACGGCCTCACGGGACGGTGGGACCGGCGCGAACAGGAAGCCATGGCCGACCGGATGGAGCATGAGATCGAGCGCTGGGCACCGGGGTTCCGATCGCGCGTCCGCGCCCGCCGGGTTCTCGCTCCCCCGACCATCGAGTCCATGGACGCCAACCTGCTCGGCGGCGCGATCAACGGCGGTACCGCCGCCGCGCACCAGCAGCTGGTGTTCCGCCCGACCCCGGGCACGGGACGGCCCGAGACCCCGGTGAAGAATCTGTACCTCGCCTCCGCCTCCGCACATCCTGGTGGCGGCGTGCACGGAGCCCCCGGCGCGAACGCGGCCCGCGCCGCGCTGCGCGCCGGGAGCCCATTCCGCCTGCACACCTCTGCGCTGCCCCGGGTCGGACGTACCGGACTGACCGGTGGGTAACCGTCTCCAGTTGTGCCCGACAACCCTTCGCACTTTGCCGGAGGTCTCCGACGACGCGGGGCTGCCGCTCAGTCACGGTCCCTGAATCCGCCACTGGCCCGGGCTGCTCGTCCTCCCACGCCTAGGAGCCCCGTCGCCCTGTACCGCGAGTGCGTGAGTTCCCGGCGGGATACCCATGTGATCACCCCCGGCAGACCGGCACGCACCGCCTGGATGCTTCGAAGCCACCCCGGCACGTACACGGAGGACGCACGTCGCTCCACGGAGGCGACCACACGGCGGGCCATGTGATCGGCGGAACGCGTGGTGCGGGCGGGCCGTGGCATATGGCGTCGGATTTCCTGCATGACCGAGTAGCAGTCTGCGTCGCGGATCATATCGGTGTCGATCCAGTTCAGATACGCGATACCGACGCTGACACCGCAATGGGTCATCTCGGCACGCAGAGAATGTGCGAGTGACTCCACGCCGGCTTTGGACGCGCAGTAGGCGCTCATCATCGGCACCGCCCCGACGGACGCAAGTGAGGCGATCTGCAGATAATGGCCGCGAGTGTCGAGCAGGTGCGGCATGAACGACCGTTCAGTAACTGCGCTGCCGACCAGGTTGACCTCGATCACACGTCGCCAACTGGCCGCGTCCGAGTCGAGGAAAGGGCCGGCTTCGGCCACTCCTGCGTTGGCGACGACGATCGAAACGGGGCCCATGAGACGAGGGACTTCCTCAGCTACGCGAGCCATGGCGGCGTCATCGGTAATGTCCACAGTCCAGCACCGCGAATCCGTCGGCAGTTCGGTCGCCACCTTGACGAGGGCGTCCTCCTCCAGGCCGAGCAGAGCTACGTTGACGCCACGGGCAGCTAGTTCTTCGGCTATGGACTTGCCGAGCCCCCGTGCGGCACCGGTCACGACGGCCGTGCGACCGCTGAGAGGCCGCTTCTGATCTGTCATGTGCTTCTCCAGTACGTATGCGTGTGGGCGGCCGACGTGCCGCTACCCGCTCTCGTTTCGGTTTCAGCGCAGTGATGCGGTCCGGCATGGTCCGGGCCGGAGTCGGCGGAGTGTTGCGATGCTGCCGGGCTCCGTATTCCGAGGTGGCACGTCGCCCCCCGATCGATTGTCAGTCTTCGTTTTCCTCGCCAGCGGAAAGTTCCGTGTAGCTCGCTCTTCGCTGCGGATCGCAGGGCAGCCCTTAGAGCTCGACAGAATCTGCTGGGGTGATCGTCGCCTGCATATTGCGCTCCATCATGCGTAGTGCCGCCTCTGCGAGGTCGCTGTGGATATGAGCGACGGCTTCCTTGGGAATGGTCACTTGCACATGGCGAATATGTGCATCGAGAGCGGAGTAGAGGATGCACTGTTCGGTGACCTGGCCGCAAAGAATCACCCGGTCCACGTTGATTTGCGACAGTAGGTAGCTGAGCGGGGTTTCGAAGAATATCGAGTGTCTCGCCTTGACCACAAAGAGCGAATCTTCATCTGGTTGCACCGGACTGACCAATTCCGAATGTGGTCCGGCCAGGGCGGTCTGGAGGATTTCTCCGTGGTGGGATCGCCATTCACCGAAGTTGTCGTTGACATAAATGACCGGGACACCCTGGGCGCGCGCCCGTTCCAAGAGCCGGACCATATGCGGTATCGCCTGACGTACGGAAGGAATCAGAAGCTCTGCATCGGCGTGCTCGTACGTGTTGATCATGTCGATCAGGATCAAAGCATTTCTTCCCATGACGCTATGATCCCACCCTCGCCCGCCTGCGCGCGTCCTCAGGCGGCGTAGGCCCCCGCAGGAGCTGGTGGATGACCCCGCCGACGACGGCGGGGTCAGGTGCCGACGTTCCTTCTCAAGTGCCTCTCTCTCATGCTTTCTCGTATTCTGCGTCGGTCCGCCCGGCCTGGTCCACCAGCGATTTCCGTAATGGACGCGCTGAGGACGCACCGCGCGCAAACCCTGATGCCGTTCACCCCGTACGGCCGCAGGAAATACGGGAGCCCAATCCCGAGTTTCGGATGCTTTCGGGATGGCTGTCTGCAACGCGGACAGGTCGGCCGTGTCCGGTCTGCACGACCCTCAGATATCCCGAGGAGACAGCGGGCGCAGGGCTGGTCCGTGAAGGACCTCGCCGTCAATGCCGAACCGGGAACCGTGGCAAGGGCACTCCCACGCTGTTTCCGCTTCGTTGAAGGAGACCAGGCACCCGAGATGCGTACAGCGCGCCGACACGGCGTGGGCGGTACCGTCCTCGTCGCGATAGACGGCACAACGGCGGCCCTCGACCCGGACGACCGCGCCCGACCCCGGGGCGATCTCGGCGACCGAATCCACATGGGTAGTCTTCACCCGGTCGCCCACGAAGTGCCGAGCCACCTCCACCTGCTGCTTGAGCAGGGCCGGCGCCTCCCGGAGGGTGCTCCACAGACGGCGTGGGTCGTACAGCCCGGCCCACTCGGGTTGTGCGCCGGTGACCAGCGACGCCAGCAGCTGTCCGGCCATGGCACCACCGCTCATGCCCCAGCCGCCGAAACCGGTGGCCACATAGACATGCCGGGCACCCGGGTGGAAGGGGCCGACCAGCGGCACACCGTCGCTCACATCGTTGTCCTGAGCGGCCCACCGGTAGGCAGTCTCGCCTACCGAGAAGTGGTCGTGCATCCACCGGTCCAGTCGCAGGAACCGCTCGTGGCTGTCACCGGTGCCGGGGGTGAAGCTCTCCCCGGTGACAATGAGCAGTCGTCGGCTCTCGTCGAGAGGCGCGGTACGGACGGAGCGCTTCCCCATGTCGTCGGTGACGTACATGTGCTTCGGTGCTTGGTCGGCAGGAATGGGTGCTGCCACCACCAGTTCCCGGCGGGGTGACAAGCGGGCGAAGTGGAGTGCCCGGTCGAACACCGGATAGTGAGTGGCGACGACGACATCCTTCGCGGTGATCGTCGCGCCCCCCTCGGTGGTCACCTTGCACGGACTGCCCTCGCTCAGGCCGGTCACGCGAGTTTGTTCGTGGATGAGGCCGCCTCGTGCGGTGATGTCGTCGGCCAGGGCCAGAAGGTACTTGCGCGGGTGGAACTGCGCCTGGTGTGCGACCTTTACGGCTGCGCGGACAGGGAACGGCAGGTCCGTCTCCGTGACGAAGTGAGCGTCGAGGCCCGCTTCGGCAGCTGCGCGTGCCTCCGCTTCGAAGGTGGCCCGCTGCTGCGGATCGGTGGTGAACGTCAGGGCCGAGGGCCGCTCGACGTCGCAGTCGACGCCGAGTTCCTCCGCGACCGATACAACGCGTTCCACCGCCGCTTGCTGGGACTGGGCGTAATGGCGTGCGCCTTCGCCCCCGCGCGTTCGGCTCAGCCGTTCATAGATCAGGGAGTGCGCTGCTGTGAGTTTCGCCGTCGTGTAGCCCGATACGCCGGCGGCGATACGGTCGGCCTCCAGCACGACCACGCTCCGCCCTGCCCTGGCAAGTTCCCAAGCGGTGCTCAGGCCGGCCATCCCCGCGCCGACCACCACGACGTCCGCCGCCGCGTCCGTGTCCAGCCTGGGCTTGTCGGTGCTCGTTGTCGTCGCCATCCAGTAGGACTCGGCCGTGCCGGGCAGCTCATCGTGTGAGGTCATGCCCCTACGTGTTCCCTCAACAGTACGAAGGAGACGGGGTGACGTGACTCTTCCCCTGAGCGGCCCTGTCTCCATCTCCGGCACAGACCTGTACACCCGGACGGGTAGCGAGAAGCGAAAAGACGCACGTGCATTGCCTCCCCGCACCCTGGCGCTCACGCCCGTTTCAAAGAACGGATCCAGAGCACTCGGGGGATTCGAGCCGGAGGGCACACCGAGTCCTTCACCCCATCGGCCCAGCTGCTCGCCCGTCGGCCACCGAGTGGGGGATCACCGATCGCCCTTGACGTGGGCTTCACCGTACTGTGCGTGGCATGGCCCACCCGTTTCCGCTGGCCAGGTGGGTTGGGCATGACCGAGCGAGGAGGCAGTCGTGGCCGAGCCACTGGCCCATAACCGTCCAGGCGAACCTTCGCTCCGAACGCCCAGCACCCGCCATGGAGTGCAAACGGAGGGGCGCCGCAGGCGCAGGCAGGCACCCGGATCCACCGGCACCATCAGGGTCGCGTCGGTCCCGTCCGGCCACGTCTACGTACGCCATCTGTCCCCGCCCGAGGGCGGTCGGGTGACACGGCTCGATGACCCCCGTCCCTGCGGTGCTCCGAGCGGTTCGCAGCAGTGGTGGCCGCCGGTCATGCTCGACCCGGACTGGGTGGATGAACACGCCGATGCCTTCGACGTGTTCCACCTGCACTTCGGCTTCGACGCACAGACCCCTGCGGCGTTGAAGGAGCTTCTCGCGGCCCTGCGCAGGAACGGGAAGCCGCTGGTCTACACCGTCCACGACCTGGCCAACCCCCACCACCTCGACGAGGGCGAGCACCAGGCGCAGCTGGACGTGCTCGTCCCCGGAGCGGACCGGCTCATCACGCTCACTCCGGGCGCCGCACAGGAGATTGCCGCGCGGTGGGGTCGCACCGCCACCGTCCTGCCGCATCCGCACGTCGTGGAACCTGACGGACTGGTACGCCCGCGGCCCCTGCACGACGCGTTCACGGTCGGCCTCCACGCCAAGAGCATCCGACCCAACATGGATCCTCTGCCGGTGGTCCGGGTGCTCGCCGACGTACTGCCGGAACTCCCCGGCGCGGTGCTCCGCGTCGACTGCCACCCGGACGTCGACGACCCGGCGAGCCACTGGTACGCGCCCGGCGTGCTCGACGAACTGCGCGGGATGAGCCGCGAGGGCCGGCTGGAGCTCAGCGTGCACGACTACTTCGACGACGACGCGCTGTGGGACTACCTGATCGGCCTGGACGTCTCCGTACTGCCCTACCGGTTCGGCACCCACTCCGGATGGCTGGAGGCATGCCACGACCTCGGCACCACCGTCCTCGCCCCCTCCTGCGGGTTCTACGCGCAGCAGCGCCCGTGCTTCACCTACGGACACGACCGACAGGGCCTGGACGCAGCGTCCCTGCGCGACGCGCTGTACACGGCCTACGAAGAGCGTCCCACCTGGCGTGCCGACCCGCTGGAGCGCGGCGCCGAACGCATGCGCATCGCCCGGGCCCACGAGCTCACCTACCAGGACCTCCTGTGAGCGGCACTCGGAGGCCCCCGTCGCAGCCACCGACGGCCCCGCTGCGCATCGCCCTGATCGCCTCGGCCCGCCACCCGATCGCCGAGCCTTTCGCCGGCGGTCTCGAAGCGCATACCTGGACGCTGTCCACGGCCTTGCGGGCCCGGGGCCATGAGGTCGCCGTCTTTGCCGGTCCTGGATCCGATCCGGCGCTGGGCGTGGTCGAGATGCCCCTGCGTGCACCGCGAATCAGCGAGGGCGCGCGGCGGGACAAGAGCATGGTGGCCGTGCTCTGGCTGGAGGAACACCACGCCTACCTGCAGTTGATGCTCGATCTTTCTCGCGAGCCCGGGCGGTACGACGTTGTGCACAACAACAGCCTTCACTACCTGCCGGTGGCGATGGCCCCCGCCCTTTCCGCCCCGGTCGTCACCACCTTGCACACGCCACCGACCCCCTGGATCGAATCAGCCATCCAGGCCGCGCCGCACTGTCCGGTGCACTTCAGCGCGGTCAGCGACCACACCGCCGCCGCTTGGCGGCACGTCGTGCCCGCCGCCACCGTGGTGCGCAATGGCATTGACACCAGGCGGTGGCATCCGGGTTCCGGCGGGGAGGAACTGGTCTGGTCGGGGCGGATCGTTCCAGAGAAGGGCACTCACCTGGCGATCGAAGCCGCGAAACTGTCCGGCCGAGGGTTGCGGATCGCGGGCCCGGTGGGAGACAGCGAATACTTCGAGGCATGCATCCGCCCCCAGTTGAACCGCACCATCACCTATACGGGCCATCTCCACCAGCCTGACCTGTGCGAGCTGGTCGGGTCTTCGGCGGCAGCTGTCGTCACTCCTTGCTGGGACGAGCCGTACGGACTGGTGGTCGCGGAGGCGCTGGCCTGCGGCACACCGGTCTGCGGCTTCGCCCGGGGCGCCCTGCCAGAGATCATCACGCAGGATTGCGGCCGCCTGGCAACGCCTGGCGACTGCGCCGAACTGGCGAAGGTGGTTGAGCCCACGATCGGCCTCTCCCGGGCCGACGCCCGACGGCACGCGGAAGCCTTCTGCTCCATGGACGTCATGACCCGCAGCTATGAACGCTTTTACCGTTCGGTGTCGGCATGATCGGCTACTACGTACACCACCAGGGCAGCGGCCATCTCCACCGCGCCCGGTCCATCGCAGCACACTGCCCCCACACGGTGACCGGACTCTCCTCTCTCCCCCCGCCCGACGACTGGCCCGGCCCCTGGGTACGGCTGCCGAGGGACGACGACGGCGATCCGACCGCATTCGGTGACGTGACGGCGGGCGGGCGGCTGCACTGGGCACCGGTCCTGCACGCCGGACTTCGGGGGCGCATGACACTGATCGCCGAGTGGATCGCGACGATGTCACCAGCCCTCCTGGTGTCCGACGTCTCTGTCGAAGTCGCCCTGCTGGCCAGGCTCCTGGGAACCCCCACCGCGGTCGTGGCCATGCGGGGCGATCGCACGGACCCACCGCATCGAACCGCTTACGACCTGGCCGAACTGCTTCTCGCCCCGTGGCCGTCGGCTCTGCCGGAGCCCGGTTGGCCGCGGCACTGGCGTGCCAAGACGGTCCACACCGGAGCGTTCTCCCGCTTCGACGGCCGCGCCCTTGCCCAGGAGTGCGGGGACGGGGGAGGCCCCCGGCGGGTGCTCCTGCTCATGGGCTCGGGCGGGCGCGATATCTCCACCGCCGAGGTCGCCGAGGCGCAGGCCGCAACCCCCGGCTGGCAATGGACAACGCTGGGCGGCCCGGATGGCCGCTGGTCCACGGACCCGTGGCCCGAACTCTGCTCGGCGGACGTCGTGGTCACCCACGCCGGACAGAACGCCCTCGCCGAATGCGCGGCAGCACGCCGCCCAGCGGTGGTCGTACCGCAAGAGCGCCCCTTCGGCGAACAAGCGGCCACCGGACGCGCCCTCACGCGCGGTCAGCTCGCCCTCGTCACCCCTCGGTGGCCGAACGCCGGCGACTGGTCCGGGCTCCTCGAGCAGGCCCACGCCCACGGCGGAGAACGCTGGTCGCAATGGGCGCCCGGTGACGGCGCCGCCCGCGCCGCCCGTGCTCTGGCCGACACCGCACACAACGAGCAGGCCCCGTGATGCGTACCGCGGTGATCACTCCGGCGGCCGGACGGCACCAACATCTGGCGCTGCAACACCTTGGCCTCGCGGCCGGTTCGCATACCCCGGAACAGTACGTGGTCGTCGCCATGAACGACCCGGGACTCCGGGCGGTACTGGCCGCACGAGGACCCGCCGCGACGGTCATCGACTGCCCGGTGAAGGACAGAAACCTGCCCCTGGCCCGCGCCCGGAACCTCGGCGCCGCCCACGCCTTGGAGCGCGGCGCCGAACTGCTGGTCTTCCTGGACGTCGACTGCGTCCCAGGCGAGCAACTGCTGGAACGCTACCGGCAGGCCGCCCTCCATGCCGAACACCATCGCTCCCTGCTCTGCGGCACCGTCTCCTACCTGCCCCCTCCGGGCCCGGACGGGTACCGGCTGTCGGACCTCCCGGTGCTCGCCGCGCCCCACCCCGGCCGACCGGCCCCCGCGGCCGGGGAGATCCGCCGGAGCGCGGACTATGCGCTGTTCTGGTCTCTGTCCTTCGCCGTGACGGCCGACACCTGGCACGCCATCGGGGGATTCTGCGAGGAGTACGAAGGGTATGGCGGCGAGGACACCGACTACGGGCAGAAGGCACGCGCAGCCGGTGTCCGACTCATGTGGGTGGGTGGCGCTCCGGCCTTCCATCAGCACCACCCGGTCTCCGACCCGCCGGTGTCGCACCTGCACGACATCTTGCGCAACGCCGAGACGTTCCACCGCCGATGGGGCTGGTGGCCGATGAGCGACTGGCTCTACGCGTTCGCCGACCGCGGCCTCGCCCACCGGGACCGTGCCACCGGACGCTGGGTCCTCGGTCCGGCCGGTGAGGGGTGCTCCGAGGGAACGGTGTGAACCGGAACGCGCGGGTAGGCGACCGCCTGGTGCTGAAGACGCCTGGAGTCCCCGGGTCCTTCGGCTAGCTGGAGCGGTCCGAGGCCGGCCAGATGTAGGGCAGGTCGTCAGGATCGTCGGGAAACAGAGGAGCGTAGTAATTCGGGTCCTTGCCGCGTAGCGCGGACCGGTGGCTGCGGTGGAAAGCGGGATCCCCCAGCCACGGTGGCAACTCGTGGTCCGCCGCAAGTTGTGCTTGCGTTCGTACACCCACCGTTCGCTGAGCCGAGAAGTCGGTTAGGAGCGAAGCGGCGCACGTATCCGCGCGTCCAGTTGCGGTCCACGCGCGGCAGATCTCAAGCCCGTAGCGCACCAGCGCCTCCTGGTAGCCCGCCCACATGCGCACGGCCGGGTGGTGGCGCCACCCGTAGCCAGGGACCGTCAAGCCGCGCAGCACCTGAACTGCTTCGACACGTTGTTTGCCCAGGCGCCGGGGGTCGAGTGATGCGGCGGAGGCGACGAAGTCGGGATAGGGCAAGAACGTCTGCATGCCGGCCCATCTCCTGATGTCGATGCCGCCGGTCATGAGGGGACGACTAACGACTAACGGAATGCCAGGGGCTTCAATCTCGCACACCAAGAGGCACCCAGCACCTGGGGCGTCGGTGGGAACACCAGGCTGAGTGCCGGGCGTCCCGCACCGGCCCGCGCGTCCACATGGGCCCTGCCGGATTACGCCGACCACGGGAGGGATGCGCCGGGACTTTCGGGACAGACGGAGTAAGCCTCATCGGTTCCGGCAGCACGGAACCGCACCAGGACTGGTCGATACCCGGCGACAGCTGTGTGAGTCGGCTTCGACGATCTGCGAGAAAGGCGGGCTGATGACGGTGCTTTCCCTACCGCTCCGTCTACATCAGGACTGCGGTGTACGAACAGTGGCGTCGGCGGCCGACCAGTGCCTGCCCGTCGAGAGGCTGCTCGCGGGCGAGCGGACGATTGCCGCGCGCGTCGAGGGCCGCGAGTTGTGGACCCCACCCGACGTACGCCCGGGAAACCGTCTTCGCGGAAGCCGACTTCCCCGCCTCTGGTCACGGCCTTCGGGGCACGGGGAGCGCGCTGAGCTTCGGATCGCCGTGCTCGAACGGCGGCATTCTGTCGCAACCGACCGCGACTTTCCCGTCGACGGGCCGTCTGCGACTGTGCCGCGACGCGGACGTAAGCCGCGAATACATTCCGTAACCGTTTGAATGGCGGTCCCCTTATCCGTAATACATCCTGGACGAGCGGCGGACAGTCGTCGCCACTGAGAGGGCGAGAAGCAGACATGGCGGAGGTACTTCGCAGCAGGCGGCGACGGATGCTTACCGTGCCCGGCGTTTATGCACCGCAACATGACACGCACCTCTTGATGCGCGCTGTCGGCCGAGAACTTGCCGATCCATGTAAGCGTGTGCTGGAACTCGGCACGGGCAGTGGAGCCTTGGCTGTACACGCGGCCGGGCTGGGTGCTCGCGTCACGGCTGTGGACATCTCCCGCAGGGCGGTGTTGTGCGCCAGATTGAATGCCGCACTCCACCGCCAGCGCGTCACCGTCCGCTACCGCGATCTGTCCACCCTCGGCAGGGGCGGATACGACCTGGTCATCAGTAATCCGCCCTACGTGCCGGCCCCGGCAGCCCTGCCGCCTGTGCGCGGCAAGGCTCGTGCGTGGGATGGCGGCCTGGATGGCCGCGCGGTTGTCGACCAGGTCTGCGTGACTGCCGCAACCGTTCTGGAGCCGGGCGGAACGTTGCTCATGGTGCATTCGGCGGTGTGCGGCGTCGATATCACGGTCGACACTCTCCACGGTCTCGGTTTCGACGCGCAGGTCATCGACCGCGAGCTCGTCCCGCTGGGCCCGGTGATGCGCTCCCGGCTGCGGTGGCTGCGCGACCAGGGGCTGATGGACGACGAGCAGCAGGACAAAGAGGAACTGGTGGTCTTCCGTGCGCGACGACGCTGACTTTCGCCGTATCCGTCTCGAACACAACGGTCCGCTATTGGTGGAAGGTCCCGTGACCGTTACCGACGACGACGGCACCATCTCAACGTCCCAGCGATTCATGGTGGCGGTGTGCACATGTCGCCGCAGTCGCGCTCATCCCTGGTGCGACACCAGCCACCGCCGCCGCACGGCCCTGCCCACCGAAACACCGAGGGACGCGACCCCTGACCCGTATGCGGGTGGGACGACATGACCGTGGTTGCCTACCGAGAAGCACGTGACACCACCCCGGCGCTACCGGCCTCTAGGGGTGCCCTGTCCGACGCCGTCATTTCCTCGTTGCGGAATTGCCATGAACCCCGAGTGTGTTCTCGAACAGTGGCCCAGGCGGAGCCCTACGGCGACGACCTTCAGCTGGCGCTCTACCTGTTGTACGAACTGCATTACCAGGGGTTCGAGGGCGTCGGCGACGACCGTGAGTGGGATGCCGACTTGTTGCGACTGCGCGGAGCACTGGAGTGCCGCTTTCTGCGAACGCTGCGGGCGGATGTGCCTCAGGAGGTCGGCGCTGATGGCGCCTTGGCGGAGCTCCTGGTCGAACCGGTCGGCGACGACGGCACTGGCGTCAGCCATTTCCTGCAGAGCGATGGGCAGCTGTGGCAGCTCCGTGAGTACGCGGCACTCCGCTCCCTTTACCACCTCAAGGAGGCCGATCCGCATGCCTGGGTCATTCCGCGGCTGCATGGTCGGGCGAAGGCGGCGATGGTGGCGGTGGAGTACGACGAGTTCGGAGCGGGACGGGCCGAGGAGATGCATGCCCGGCTCTTCGCGAACTTGATGGACGATCTCGACCTGGACCACACCTATGGCCGGTACCTCGACGCGGCACCGGCACAGGTGCTGTGCACCGTCAACGTCATGTCGCTGTTCGGCCTGCACCGCGCACTGCGCGGTGCACTCATCGGCCACTTCGCCGCAGTCGAGGTGACCTCCTCTCCCGGTTCCCGACGGCTCGCGAAGGCGATGCGACGCACAGGCGCCGGGCCGGCCGCCGCACGTTTCTACGAGGAGCACGTCGAGGCCGACGCCGTGCATGAGCAGGTCGTCCGGCATGAGGTGATCGGGCCACTCCTGGCCGCTGAGCCCGGCCTCGACGTCGACGTGGCGTTCGGCATCCACGCCACGGGCCTGCTCGAAGACAGGCTGGGTGAGTTCCTGCTGGCAGCGTGGCGAACCGACCGCTCCGCTCTGCGCATACCCCTGGCGACGACTGCGCAGGACCCTGGCAGACCGTGACAGCCGCACGCAAGAGACAGAGGTGAGCGAGTGCTCCCCTGCTTCGCTCGCTGTCCCGGGGCGTAGCTCGTCGCGGTCAGCTCCGAAGTCGCCGCCCCAGCGATCTCCTCACCACCTGACCCTCCCCCATGACAGACGACATCCTCCGCAATGATGGGAACTCCATGAGTGAGAAGAAGAACCCCGTGAAGTCCGCCGCTGACAAGGTGGTCGAGAAGGTGCAGGACGCCGTTGGGCCTGCGAACGAGATTCCCGGCGCGCCGGGTCCGGTGCCGCCGCCGGTGGACGAGCCCACGGAGCCGACCGGTCCGCTGCCGCCCAAGCCCGACCAGCGGGGGCCGGACACGTACAGCCCGACCGGTCAGGAGACCGGAGTCCCCCAGAAAAAGGTGGCACAGGGCGGGGAGCGCCTGACTACCGCCCAGGGCGCCCGGCTGTACGACACCGACCACTCGCTCAAGGCCGGCCCGCGCGGGCCGGTGCTGCTGCAGGACCACCACCTGCGCGAGAAGATCACCCACTTCGACCACGAGCGCATCCCCGAGCGCGTCGTGCACGCCCGGGGCGCGGCGGCGCACGGGGTCTTCCAGGGCTACGGCACCGCCGGGCAGATCAGCAAGGCGGCGTTCCTGGCCAAGGATGTCGAGACGCCGGTGTTCGTCCGCTTCTCCACCGTTCTCGGTTCGCGGGGTTCGGCCGACACGGTGCGCGACACCCGGGGCTTCGCGACGAAGTTCTACACCGAGGAAGGCGTCTTCGACCTGGTCGGGAACAACATCCCGGTCTTCTTCATCCAGGACGCGATCAAGTTCCCCGACGTCATCCACGCAGGCAAGCCGCACCCCGACCGGGAGATCCCGCAGGCGCAGAGCGCGCACGACACGTTCTGGGACTTCGTCACCCTCCACACCGAGGCGACCCACCACACGCTGTGGAACATGTCGGACCGGGGCATCCCGCGCTCCTACCGGATGATGGAGGGCTTCGGCGTCCACACCTTCCGCCTCGTCAACGCCGAAGGCGCCACGACGCTGGTCAAGTTCCACTGGAAGCCCAAGCTCGGCGTCCACTCCCTGGTCTGGGAAGAGGCGCAGATCACCGCCGGCGTCGACCCGGACTTCCACCGCCGGGACCTCGCCGACGCGATCGAGGCAGGAGCCTTCCCCCAGTGGGAGCTGGGCGTCCAGACCTTCCCCGACACCGAGGACCAGATGTTCGAGGGCATCGATCTCCTCGACCCGACGAAGATCGTTCCCGAGGAGCTGGCCCCCGTACAGCCGATCGGACTGCTCACCCTGAACGCGAACCCGTCGAACTACTTCGCCGAGACCGAGCAGGTCGCCTTCCACCTGGGCCACCTCGTCCCCGGCATCGACGTCACCGACGACCCGCTGCTCCAGGGCCGCCTCTTCTCCTACCTCGACACCCAGCTCACCCGGCTCGGCGGCCCCAACTTCGGCCAACTGCCGATCAACCGCACGCACGCCCCGGTCAACGACATGCTGCGCGACGGTATGCACCAGACCGCGGTCCACCGCGGTGTGGCGCCGTACCGGCCCAATTCCCTGGACGGCGGCTGCCCGTTCCTCGCCGGGGAGGACACCGGGGCCTACATCGAGGTGCCTGCCGAGGTCCCCGCGGCCCGCAAGGTCCGGGACGCGGCAGCGTCCTTCGATGACCACTTCAGCCAGCCCCGCCTGTTCTGGCTGAGCATGACCCCCACGGAGCGCGAGCACATCGTCGCCGCGTACACCTTCGAGCTCGGCAAGTGCTATGAGCAGGCGATCAAGGAACGTGCCCTGCTCGTCCTGGCCAACATCGACAGCGTGCTGTGCGAACAGGTGGCCGCCGGCCTCGGACTGCCCGCCCCGCAGGCAACCGTGGTCCTGGGCGAGCCGGAGCCGAGCCCGGCTCTGTCGCAGCTGGGTGACAGGTGGCCGGCGGACGGCCGGATCATCGGCATCGTCACCGCCGGCGACCAGGACCTGGGCGGCGTTCGGTCGGTCCGCCAAGCGGTGCTGGACGCCGGAATGGTTCCGCTGGTCATCGCTCCGACCGGCGGTAAGCTCGACCAAGACGGTGAACCCGTCACAGTCCAGCGCACCTTCACCACCGCACGCTCCGTCGAGTTCGACGCCATCCTCCTCGCCGGCGCACCGGCCCCCGGCCCCGACGCGCTCGGTGCCCGGGATGCCAAGGTCGATGACGACGCGGTGGTGACCGCCGGGGTCGATCCGCGGGTCCTGCTGTTGATCACCGAGGCATACCGGCACGGCAAGGCCATCGGCGCCTGGGCCGACGGCCTCGACGCCCTGGAGACCGCGGGCATCGCCCCCGACGCTCCCGGTGTGGTCACCGCAGCCGAGCCGGCCTCGGTCCTGGAGGGCCTCACAGGAATGCTGGCTCACCACCGAGCCTGGGACCGGTTCACCCCGGTTGTCTGATCCCTGCCCCGTCGGCTCCCGGCACCTTGCCGGGGGCCGACGGGCCGAAGGGCCGTGACCACGTGACGCGGAAGGCGAAGCACCAGGATCAGCGAGCACGAAGGTCCGGGCACTCTCGTCATCCTGGCCAACTTCGTGTCTCCGCCGGCAGCCGACCTCACCGAGGAATCTGTCCTGCGCCAGTGGGCGGAGCAGGCGGTGTAAGTGGGGCACCCCGTGAAGGGGAACGGCTGACACCGAAGTGAGACGAACAGCCCGCCCCGGGCGTCAGCCGCCGAGCTTGCTGACCGCGTCGTCCAGGGCCGCCGCCATCAGGGTCAGGTCCTGCGGGGCGGGGTACGAGGTGCCCAGCCGGTCCACGAGCTCCGCCCGTGTCAGCACCATCGCAGCGCCGCGGAGCTCGTCGCCCTTGAGGGCGTCCTGCCCCGCCACCCTGGCACGACCCTCCAGCAGGACCAGGGCGGAGTCGTCGTCCGCCGCGTCCAGCAGCTCGCGGACCAGAGTTTCGTCGATCATCATGTGTTCCCTGTCCTGTTCTCGGTTTTCCGTCGCCGGGCGGATTTCGGGCGGCCGTCCTGCGGAACACCCGCCGTCGCTACGCGGTTCAGTCGTCCTTGTTCCATGGCCTCGCGGACGGCGTCCCTGGTCCGGTCCATCAGCTGGAGCCGCTGTTCTTCTGGAGCAGGCAGTCGTATCCCAGTTGCATGGTGTCGGCCACCGCCAAGGCGGCGATCGCTTCCGTAACGGTGCGCGTGGCGCGGGGCCACAGTTGGTGGGCGCCGGTGAAGGTGGTCGTCAGCCAGACGCTGAGGCAGAAGGGGCAGGTGGCCAGCTCGCCCACGGTCGACCTGATGCGGCCCCCGCGGGGACTCTCCTTCACTTCGGCGGGGCCCGACGCCCCCTCGTACCGTGTGAACGGTGCCCGGAGCGGGCTTGTGACGGACCCCTTGCTGAGCAACCGGCCCAGTCGGAACACGGCGGCTGCCGTCAACAGGAGATCGAGCGGGCGGCGGCGGTCCGGAAGCGCGGTCCTTCGCACACCTACCGCAGCGCCCCAAGCGGCCGTATACACACCGAACGCGACCAGCGCGCCGAGGTGGCCGGCGAGCTGATGCTCCTCAGGCGGTGAGTAGGCCCTGCTTACCCGGCGAAAGACGGCTCCTGCCCTCTGCACGGGCGTGCTTTCCTTGTGTGCACCATGATTCATGACAAAACCTCCGCTAAGGCTGTTCGGGGCTTGAACCTCTGTGGGCTTGCCGGCTTCTACGAGGCTTCGCCGTCACCGTTGGATTCCCAGTCCCCTTCGGCCTGAGAGGGGGTGCGTTCCGCCCCCGGGGGGCCGACGCTCCGTATCCTGAGCGGATCCGTCGTCGGGGCGTTCACCCTCGGCCTGGGACGGTGTGTTCTGCTGCATGAGTCGGCCTCTTTCCCTCTCGTGGCTGGGCCATGCGCCGTCACGGCACGCGCGTATGTGATCGGTGCCCGATTCGGACTGCGGTAGACCTTCGCCGGGCCGCCGGGGAGCCGTCCGGACGAACGCGCGATCCTCGGCGGGGACGAGGTCACAAGCGGGTCGTGAACGGCGAGTTCCGGCCGGCGCGGGCCGACGGCGGAGGGAGCCCGCACCTCGACCCGATCCCCTGGCGGCCGAAGGGCGCTTGACCATGTGCGCAGAGGATGAGCGCCGGTGGGCGCGACCGGTGGTGGTGTACCAGTGAGAAGCGACGACAGCGGCGAGGGCGACCTCGACGAGGTCGCCACCGTAGTACATCAGCTGAGATGCCGTGTGGACGTCGCTGGTGACGAAGGCGGTGCCGGGCGGGGGAGTGGCATAAAGACTCTTCGCGAGAACGGCATGGGCCCAGCCTGCGGCCAACAGGGTACTGCCGCGCCAGTAGAGGTTCCATGGACGGCGCACGGGATCGAGCTGGCAAACGGCGAACGTGAACAGCAGTCCGGCGCCCAGGACGTGGATGTGGACCACGACGTCGAGCAGAGGCTGATGATGACTGGCGGCGAGCAAAGGGGTGCGGTAGAGCACCCACAAACCGCCGATGTCCAGGACAGCGGCCAGGGGCGGGAAGAACAGTCCGGTTACGAGCCGGGAGTGCGCGACAGCCAGAAGGGCACGCCGGGCCGGTGTGCCGCCGGGCAGCACGCGCAGGAGCAGAGTCAGAGGGCGGGCGAGGACCAGCAGCAGAGGGACAACCATGGCGACGGCGAGGTGCTGGGCCATATGAGCGGTGAAGGGTCCACCCGGCACTGCGCCAACCAGGGCCCAGGCGAGGCTCCCGCATGCGACGGCGAAGAAGGCGCACCGGCGGCGGGGCCAGGCGTCACCGCGCCGACGCAACCGCGCGGCGGCCAGCAGGTAGACCATGGCGGCCAGGAGCGCGGCCGTAGCAACAGCAGGCCCCAGCAGACCGATGTCTCCCGCGCCTAGATGTGTGGGGTTCACCATCACACCGATGCCGGCCGATTACGGGCGCTGCGCTCGGCGCGCACCGTCTGGGCGATGCCGAGGGCGAGGAGGATGACACCGACAGAGTTCCACGCCCAGTCGTAAGGCGTGACATCGACGCCATAGCGAATCTGGTGGAGGCGCAGCAGCTTGTGATCGACGATGCCGTCGAAGAGCTGAAAGGCGCCCAGGCCGAGAAAGAAGCCGGCCCACCCGTGGGCAGCGACGAGAGCGTTGCGGCGACGCAGGTCAGCGAAGCCGAAGAACCCGGCGACGAGAGCGAGGAGCTCGAAGGTGTGCAGCAGACCGTCGGAGAGCAGACCGATGCCGAGCGCGGAGCGGTCGTAGAAGTGGTGCCAGTGCAGGATCTGATGGAAGACGATCTCGTCGACGGCGGCCATCACGGCCAAGCCGATCAGCGCACACACGGCTAACGAACGCCCAGGCTGCGGCCGGTCCTCGGAAGAAGAGGCGGGGCGGGGCGGCATGCTCCTCATAGCGACCGGCTTTCTGGACGGGGCTCTTCGCCGTTGTTCGGTCGTCCGTAGTCATATAGCAGCACTCCCCGTCACGGAGACGAGCTCTCACCTCGCTTGACCCGGCAGATCCAGACCCGGCCAGGTGTCCCTGCCCTTACGCGCACATGTTGGAAGTATCGGGAATCATACCGATGGAGCGAGAGAACGAACGTCGAACCCCGGGGGACGGGTGCGGCTTGGTGGAATGAAGTCCGGCCATGACTGGTCACCGGGCTCGAGTGTGGGGGCCGGGGGGCAGATCAGAAGGCGGAGTAGGGCAGGCGACCAAACCCCCTGGTCTGGTCTTACGGCGGAGCCGGGGCGGGCGGGCACGGTCGTGCTCTCGCCCGGTGGATTCCATTTGCGTATGGAGGAGCATCGAGTCGAGGGGCAGATCTGGCTGCAAGGTCGTCGATATCCATCATGGGCGTCCGGGACGAGGAAGCTCCAAGAAGTAAAGAGGGTGGCTGATCCACGTTTCGATCCTGTCGTCCCGACTGGAGAAAGTCGCAGATCAGGGCCGGTTTCGGATTGCTCCGAAACCGGCCCTGATCATTTCTGGGGACCAGTTGAGGACCGGGTGCAGGCAAGAGGCCCCTCGTGACCGGACGGTGGCGATGACGAGCCGGTGCAGGGCTGCGAAGCGGCGGAGGCTGACCGGCCGAAATTCTCCCTGGCATCGTCGGCCTGTCCACATCGTTCAGGGGTACGAGGAGCGCATGCGGGTGATGCAGGCTCACATGACCCTCGGCTCCCGCCCTCGGGGTGGGTGAACGGAGAGCGGATGTCGGTCGACCTCACGGGCTTCCTCGCAGTGGTGTTGGTTGCGTACGTGGTACCCGGTCCGGACTTCTTGGTGGTGTTCCGGTCGGCGATCGAGCACCCCTCCAAGGGGCGGGCGGCGGGGCTGGGCGCCCAGGTAGGACTGTGCGTACACATGCTCGCCGCCGCCATCGGTCTGGCGGTGATCGCCGCCCGCTCCCCAGCCGTCTACGACGCGATCAAGCTGCTGGGCGCCGTCTATCTGGTCCATCTCGGGGTCCGGGCGGTGCTCGCCGCCCGGCGGGCCGCGCGGAGGCGGGCCACTGTCCCGGAAGCGGAGGACGACAGCTCGCCGGTGGGAGAGCCGCGGTCCGTCGATGAGCGGTGGCGTTCCGGCTTCGCCCAGGGGTTTCTGACCAACGTGCTCAACCCCAAGGCGGCGCTGTTCTTTCTCAGTATCCTGCCGCAGTTCGTCAACGACGGTGGCTCGATGACCGCGCAGATCTTCATTCTCGGCACCCTGGACATCCTGATCGGGGTCGTCTACTGGTTCGCCGTGGTCGCCGTCGCCACGCGGCTGCGCGCCCTGCTGGCTCGTCCGAAGTTCCAGCACCGCTGGGAACTGACCACCGGCTGGTTGCTCATTGCCATCGGCGTCGGTGTCGCGTCTACCGCCTGAATCGCACAAACCCGACCCGCGTCGGTCAGGGCATCGACGTGTCGTGCAGGGGAATCCGGACACGGATGCGTTTGCCGACCGGTTCGCGATGGACAGCGAAGCTCTGGCAGACCAAGAGGACGAGTTCGAGGCCATGCTGACCGATACGGGTCGGGTCGGCGGACGAGGCTGCGGGCAGGACGGCGCCGGAGTCCCACATCACGATGTCCATCAGAACGCCATCGGTTTCGAGGTCCAGCAGGCAGGGGCCGGGCGCGTACTTGCAGACGTTCGTGGCCAGTTCGCTGACGACCAGTTGTGCGGTCTCCACCGCCCGGGCGGAGACGCTCAGGCCGTGGCGCGACTGTGCGGCGTCCAGGAAATCTCTGACGAAGGCGCGGGCCTCCGCGATCTCGCCGGAAGCCATGTCGTACACGGCACTGCCCCGCACGGTGCCCGTGACAGCCGCCTCCTGTCGTTCCCGCCCGGTCATTGTCAGCTGTCCCATGAGATATCCCCCGTCAACACCGGTCGCGGCCCACCGCGACCTGCTCGCCCCTCCCGCCTACCCTGCCCCGCGTATTCCAGACAGGCCAGATCCGGGGGGAGGGGGCAGGCGGTTCGTGCGGCTTGCGACGGAGGGGTGGACCCGTAAAGAAAGGCTTCGGCGCTCAAGGTCAGGTCACCTATGCTCGCTCACATGTTGAGACTCGGATTTCCTGTCCTCGGCGTCACAGATGTTCCCCGTGCGGTGGCCTTCTGGACCGAAGCGTTGGACCTGGTCGTCTCGTCGGAGTGGCAGAGCGAAACATGGCGGACCCTCCATCACCGCGATGGCTCCGGCCGGGCTCTCGCCCTGATGCACAGCGCCTCCCCGGCCGAGCCGCGCCCGCGCCTGCACCTCGACCTGTGCGTGGACACGGCCGAGGAGCAGCACAGGGAGGTCCAGCGGCTGGTCGGGCTCGGCGCGCGGACCGTCGAGTGGGACCTGTACCCGCCCGACCCCGACTTCGTCGTCCTCTCCGACCCGGACGGCAACATCTTCTGCGTTGTCGACGTGAGCCACGGGCCCAGTGAGGGCGAGGAATCGGCGTCCTGACGCAGCGTAAGTCCTGCGGCCCAGGAGGCTGATCGGTCCCAGGGGCGAAAGTCACCGGACGCGGCGGGCGTCGGTCCCGCTCCGGCCGCCGAACCGGTTGCCCTCGAAGGCAGAATGGTCCCGGAAGAGGTCGGTGATCACCTTGAACAGCACGAAGAACCACATGACCCAGAGGAACAGGTACAGCATGGTCAGGAAGAGGTTCAGCAGCGGGTAATCGTCCATGGGCCTACTCCGATCGCACGGATGATCCCTTATTCATACAGTTGGTCCGATTCGTCCGCATTCGGCGATCCGCAGGGTGTGCGCGGGCGGGTGGGTGATGCCCAGGTCCGGTCGCCAGACCGCCAGGATCTGTGCCGACGGATCGAACAGCGGGTCCGGCAGCTCCTCGGGCGCGGTCCACCGCCAGGCGCTGATCAGATGCGGCTCGGTCACCTCGGGGTCGCCGGAGGTGAGCCGTACGACGGCCGCCATGCTGATGCGGTTGATCCCGCCGATCACGTCGTGGACCATCGCGATGACGTCCACGGACGCCTCGCCGACCACCAGGCCCGTCTCCTCGCGCAGCTCCCGCACGGCCGCCGCCGCGATCGACTCGTGCGTCGCGTCGACCTTCCCGCCCGGCAGCTCCCACGTACCGCTGTGGTGCCGGCCCAGCAGGATCCGCCCCCGGCCGTCCTCGACGATCACCCCGACTCCGAGGGCCGCCTGTGCGGTGGGCGGGCGGGTGTTGCGGACGGGCGCGGTGGCAGGCTCGGCCGGCATGGTGCTGGTTCTCCGCTCTCCGGTGCTTGTGTGTGTGCGGTGCGCGTACGGGGGACGCGTACGGATCACCGTAGCGAAGCGGTCGGACCGGGCGTGCTCAGATCACCAGGCGCAGCGACCTCTCCGCGATGCCGAGCCGTACGCTCTGCCCCCAGGTCAGCTCCAGCGCGTCGGACTCCATCCCGTCCCCGAAGACCACGATCCGGTCCGACTCCACGGTCAGCCGCAGCCCCTGGCCCCGCCCCAGTTCGCCCGCCACCCTCGACGTGCCGGTCGCCGGGGAGGGCCAGGCCTCGCGCACGAACCACAGGAGGCGCGCGTCGCACGGCGCCGGCAGGGGCAGGGCGCTGCCGCGCTCCAGCCACAGTGAGCGGAGCCAGCCGGTGGCGCCCGTGCCGGTGCCGACCAGCACCCCGGAGGACGCCTGGGCCTCGCCGGGGGTGCTCCCGCCGTCGTCGCCCAGGCGGTAGCGGGCCGTCTGGTGGCCGGGCGGTCCGAGGTAGATCTCGTTGAGGGCGAGAAGGCGCTGGGTGTCGTCGGCGACGGCCTCGACCATCGTCAGCTCCTCGGCCCGGCCCCCGGCGGCGGTCGCGGTGCGCAACAGGGCCGCCGCGTCGGTACGGCGGTGGCGGACCAGGACGCCGGGGTTGCGCCCCGGGTCGGTGTCGATGCCCACCACCGGCTGCCCGGTGAGGTACTTCGCGGTGTTGGCGACAAGGCCGTCCTGGCCGACCACGACCACCACGTCCTCCGGGGCGAACAGGAAGCGGTCCAGGTCCGCCCGCTCCACCCGGGAGCTGCGCCAGGTCAGCGGCACCGCCGCCGCCACGTCCCGCAGTGCTTCCTGCGTACGGTGGTGGCGCCGGGCCACCTCGTCGATCGAGCGGCCCCGGCTGGACAGGAAGAACGCGGCCTGCCCGTGCGTCCCGTGCCGGGCGAGCAGCTCCTCGTACTCCGTCCGCCGGTGGACGATCACCGCCCGCGGCGCCAGGCTCACGCTCCCGCCCCGCCTTCCGGACGGCCGAGCTTGGCGAGCAGCCCGGTGAGGACGTCGGGGGAGAGGGTGAGGCTCTCGATGCGCGGCAGGTTCTCCGCCAGCCGGGTCGCCGCCAGGGCGTGCAGCGTGGCCGGAGCGACCTCGCCGTGCACCCGCAGCCAGGCGGCCTGCGCCTCGGCCCGGGCCGCGCCCGTTTCGCGCGCCGCCTCGGCCTCCGCGCGGGCCAGGCGCACCTTGCGGGCCGCCTCCGCCTCCGTCCGTACGCCGTCGGCCGCGGCCTTCTCCTCGGCCTCGCGGCGGGCGTTCGTGCCGCGCTGGTCGACCAACTGCTCCTCGCGCCGGGCCAGTTCGATCTGGCTGGCCAATTCGTTCTCGGCGATGGCACGTTCGCGCTCGACGGCCACGGCCCGCCGCTCGTAGGTGGCCCGGTCCGCCTCCTGCTGGATCTGCTCGCGAGCCGGGGTGCGCAGGGCGCGCTCGACCTCGGCCTCGGGGCGGATCGCGACGACGCGCACGGCCACCACGTCGATCCCGGTGACCGGGAGCCGGGGCTCGGCGGCGAGTCCCGTGGCGACCCGTTCGCGCACGGAGGCGACACCGTCCACCAGGGCCGCCGCGAGCGGGGTGCGGGCCAGCACGTCCAGCGTGTGCTGCTGCGCGGTCTCGGTGAGGAGGGTGGCGATCTGCTCCAGGGGTGCGCCGCGCCAACTGCCGGTGTCCGGGTCGACCGAGAAGTCGAGCCGGTTCGCCGCCTCGGCCGGATCGCTGATCCGGTAGGTGACGGTGGCCTGCACGGTGACGTCCTGGAAGTCCGCCGTACGGGCGTGGAACGCCATGGCCAGCTCCCGGTCGTCGACCGGCACTTCGGACAGCGCCGCCGACAGCGACCGGTACCAGAAGCTGAGCCCCTGGCCGTCGTGGGCGAGCTGCCCGCGCCTGTGGTGGCGGATGTGGGCGGTGGGCGCGGAGCGCAGGTGGCGCCAGCCGAAGCGCCGGGTGATGTCGGCCATGATGAGGACCCCCTTAGATTTCGTCATGACGACGATAAGGGGTGGGTGTTATTAGAGTCAAGGTGACTAATAAAGAGATTCGGGGTGTCGGGCGGCCGCGTACCTGGCCGGGATCTCGCCGCCCCGTGCACGGCGAGATCGGCACCGTTCACGTACGAGGAGAGGCCGCAGGCCAGCCAGAGGCAGGCCCGCGCCACCTCGTCCGGTTCCGCGAGTCGCCCCATCGGGACGAGGCCTGTCACCGCGGGCCCGACGCCTTCCCCGTACAGCGCGGTGACGTTCTCGGTCCGGATGAGGCCCGCCGTGATGTGGTTGACCCTGACCCGGGGTGCCCATTCGAGAGCCAGTGCCCGGGTCAGTCCGAGCAGACCCGCCTTGGCCGCGGAGTAGGCGGCGGTGCCCGGCTGCGGGTCGTGGGCGGAGACGCTGCCGATGTTGATCACGCTCCCGCCGTCCGGCTGCTCCCGCATCACCAGGTTCGCCGCTTGGGCCGTGTGGAGGGGGGCGAGGAGGTTGAGCGCGACCACCTTCTCCACGAAGCGTGGCGAGACCGTCGCCGCATCGGCGACCGGGGAGCCCCCCGCGTTGTTCACGAGCACGTCCAGCCGCCCGAACCGCTCGGCGGTGGCCGCGACGAGATCCGCCGTGGCCGCCGGATCCCGCAGGTCGGCGGCCCGGAATGCGGCCTCGCGTCCCCCCGTCGACGGCAGCGCGGTGGGCGTCCCGCGTCCGCAGATCATCACGTCCGCGCCGCTTGCGAGGAAGGCCCGCGCGATCGCGGCCCCCAGGCCCCTGGTGCCGCCGGTGACGAGCACGGCCCGTCCGGTGAAGTTCATCGCGTAGAACTGATCGTCCAGGTCGGCCCTCCTGTGTCAGAAGCTACCAAGCGCTTGTTAGGTTCGATAGAGGGGGGCGGGTCGCGCCATAGGTGCGGACACGCGGGCGGCCGGTGGCCTCCGCAGAGGTCACCGGCCGGCCGGGCGGTGCGCCGCCCCCGTCCCCACGGTGCGGCGCGGGTGGACCGTCCCCATCCGCTGGGACGGGCGGTCCACGTCTGTCAGGACTCCGGCGCTCCCGCCGTGAGTCCGAGGCCCGGGAGGATCGCCATCTCCACGAACCGGGTCAGATACGCGGCGTCGGCGTAACGCCCCTCCAGCAGCGGCCGGGCTCGCATCACGCCGAGCAACTGGGCCGCCACGAACTCGGCCCCCGGGAGGTCCGCCGCGATCTCGCCGCGCTCCTGGCCCCGCCGGACCATCGCGTCGATCGCCGCGATCTCCGGCAGGATCAGCGCCTCACGCAGCGCGCACAGCAGCTCCGGGCTCTGGAGTGCGGCATGGCTGAGGGCGTGCATCAGCGGGGTGTCGCTCCCCGAGGCCTCGCCGATCGCCCGCGCGGCCTCCAGCAGGTCCCCGGCCAGCGTCCCGGTGTCGATGTGCGGGAGCCGCATCCGCCGGGTGCCGTGCAGCGCGGCCACGACCAGCTCCGGCTTGGAGCCCCACTGCCGGTAGAGCGTCGACTTCCCGCACCGGGTGCGCGAGGCGACGCCCTCCATCGTCAGCGACTCGTAACCGCTCTCCCGCAACAGCTCCAGCACCGCCGCGTACAGCTCCTGCGCCCGCTCCGGTGTGATCTTCGAACGGGGGGACGAGAGTGCTGACTCCGGTGCGGAATCGGGCGACGGCATGGGCTGTACCTCCAGCGGCGGTGCGGTGAGGTTCTCGATACGCCAGTGTACCGATACGTGCGTGTACCGATACGCCGACGTATCGGTACACTGGCGTATCGATACGGCGTGGATCGATACGACCGGGCCGTCCCGCTACCGCTTCGCATCCAAGGGGGCACGGGTGAGACTCGCCCGCACCGAGCCCACGGACCAGGAGCCGGACATACGTGCCCGACCGCCCCTCGTCCGCGAGTTCCTTCTCGTGGCCGGACTCTTCCTGGCCTACAAGTTCGGCCGCCAGGCCGCCAACGGCCATGTCGAGGAGGCGTTCCGCAACGCGGGGAACGTCTGGGACCTCGAACGTGTCCTGCACCTCCCCGGCGAGGGAGCCGTCCAGGGGCTGCTGCTGCACAGCCAGCCCCTGATTCACGCAGCGAACACCTACTACGCCGCCGTGCACTTCCCGGCCACGGCCCTCTTCCTGGTCTGGCTCTACTGGCGCCGCCCCCGCCACTACGTCCGGTCGCGCCGCGTCCTCGCCGCGCTCACCGCCGCCGCCCTGGTGCTGCACCTGCTGTTCCCGCTGGCCCCGCCCCGGATGCTGCCGGTCGCCGGACTCGTCGACACCGGACAGGTCTACGGGCCCACGGTGTACGGACAGACGCCCGCGACCGACACGATGGCGAACCAGTTCGCCGCGATGCCCTCGCTGCACGTCGGCTGGGCCGTGATGGTCGCGGTCGGGCTGATCGCCGCCACCCGCTCCCGGTGGCGCCGGCTGTGGCTGCTGCACCCGGCGCTCACCCTGTTCGTCGTCGTGGGCACGGCCAACCACTACTGGCTCGACGCGATCGTCGTCGTGGCGCTGCTCGCCGTCGCTCTCGCCGTGTTCCGGCTGCCGGTGCCCGCCCGGAGCGGCGCTGTACAGCTGCCCCGGCCGGGCGCGTGGGGGAGCGGCGAAGGGGCTCCGGTGCCTGTGTACGCCGGTCGTGTGGGGCCTGCGACCGCCGAGGCGCCTGTGCCCGCTGGGGCGTACGCCGGTGGTGTGGGGCCTGTCCCCTCGGGGGTGCCTGTGCCCTCCGAGATACCTGTGCCCTCTGGGGTGTCTGTGCCCTCCGGGGCGTCCGTGGGCGGCGGGCAGCCAGAGACCTCCGCGGCCCATGTGGGTGGCGCCCGATGAACGCCACCCTGCTCGCCGTCGCGCTCTCCCTCGTCTCCGCCGGGGCCTACGCGGCCGCCGCCGTCGCCCAGTCCCGGCTCGCCGGGCGTACCGACCCCGCCACCGGTGTCCTGCGGATGCTGGGCCGGGGCGCCTGGTGGTCGGCGGTCGGCCTCAACGCCGCGGGCGCGCTGCTGCATGTCGCCGCGCTCAACTACGGCCCGCTGACCCTCGTCCAGCCGCTCGGCGCGCTCACGCTCGTCGTCGCCGTCCCGCTCGGGGCGCGTGCGGCCGGACGCCGGGTCGGCCGGGTCGAGTGGCGGGGAACGGCGCTGACCCTGCTCGGCCTCGGCGCCCTGCTCCTGACCGCGGGCGGCTCCGCCCCGCACGAGACCCTCAGCCTGCCCGAGGCGCTCGGTGTGGGCGCGGCCACCATGGCGGTCGTCGCCGGGCTCAGCCGGCCCGGGGCCCGGCCGGGGCTGCGGCACGCGGCGGCGTCCGGGATCACCTCCGGTGTCGCCTCCGCGCTCACCCAGACCCTCACCGTCGCCGTCACCGACCACTCCGGCGGCCCGCTGTTCAGCTGGCGGCTGCTGACGGTGGCGCTCCTGGTCTCCGCCTTCGCGATGGGTGGCCTGCTGCTGTCCCAGACCGCGTACCGGGGCGGGCTCGGCGCACCGCTCGCCGTGGTCACCCTCGCCAATCCGGTCGCCGCCGCCGCGATCGGCCTGGCCCTGCTCGGCGAGCGCCTCCAGGGCGGGCCGGTCAGCCTGGTGCTCGCGCTCCTCGGGACGGCGGCGGCCGTGCGCGGGGTGATCCTCCTCAGCCGGGCCCAGGCGCGGAACACGGACCCGGGTGACGCGCCCGAGGCACCCGTGCCGGCGGATCCGGTGCCCTCGCGGGTCGTCATCGGCAGCCCCCGCCTCGCGGCCGCCCCGGAACCCGTGGCCGTACCGGCGGGCGGTGCGCCTCACCCGTGAGCGTGCGTACGGTCAGCCGTCCAGGTCGGCGATGGCCCGGGTCAGCCAGCTGATCCAGAACGTCTCCAGGTCGATGCCGCCCCGCAGCACCAGATACCGCAGCCGGTCCTCGTCGGTCGTCGGCGCGGGGGCGAAATTCCGCTCCTCGATCTCCCGGTACTCCGCCAGCTGGGCTTCGTGCAGCGCCAGGTGGCGGCGCAGCTCCGCCCCTATGCCGTCCGCGCCGACGACCGCCGCTGCCCGCATCCGCAGCAGCAGCGGATCGCGGACCGGCCGGGGATCCTCGGGGAGCGCCACCCAGGCCGCCAGCTCCTCGCGGCCCGCGGGCAGCACCTCGTACTGCTTCTTCTGCCCCCGGGCCGGCACCGCCGTGGGCAGCGCCCTGATCCGCCCGGCCTCCTCCAGTTTTCCCAGCTCGCGATAGATCTGCTGGTGCGTCGACGACCAGAAGTAGCCGATCGACCGGTCGAACCTGCGGGTCAGTTCCAGACCCGAGGACGGCTTCTCCAGCAGAGCGGTGAGAATCGCGTGCGGCAGTGACATGACGTGCATCCTAAGGACGGGGGACCATGGCGGGACGCGGGTTCACAGCGCCGCGGCCAGCTCCGTGCCCTGGCGGATCGCCCGCTTCGCGTCCAGCTCGGCCGCCACGTCCGCGCCGCCGATCAGGTGGACCGGGACCGCGCCGGCGCTCAGCTCCTCGTACAGCTCGCGGCGCGGTTCCTGGCCCGCGCACAGCACGACCGTGTCGACCGGCAGCACGCGCCGCTCACCGTCGACGGTGAGATGGAGGCCCTCGTCGTCGATGAGGTCGTACGAGGCCCCGGCGATCATCTCGACGCCCCGGTGGCGCAGTTCGGTGCGGTGAATCCAGCCGGTCGTCTTGCCGAGGCCCGCGCCGACCTTGGCGGTCCTGCGCTGGACCAGGTGGACCGTGCGCGGCGACTTGGGCCGCTCGGGGGCGCGAAGCCCGCCCCGGTCCTCGTACGCCGTGTCCACGCCCCAATGGCGGAAGAACGTGTCCGCGTCCAGGCTCGCCGCGTCGCCGCCGTCGGTCAGGAACTCCGCGACGTCGAAGCCGATGCCGCCCGCGCCGACGATCGCGACCCGGTCGCCGACCGGCGCCCCGTCGCGCAGCACGTCCAGGTAGCTCACGACGTTCGGGTGGTCCGTGCCGGGGATCGCGGGGGTACGCGGCTCGACGCCGGTGGCCAGCACGATCTCGTCGAAGCCGTCCAGGGTTGCGGTGTCGGCCCGGGTGGACAGCCGCACCTCGACGTCCAGCTCCGCCAGCCGCGTACGGAAGTAGCGCAGCGTCTCGTCGAACTCCTCCTTGCCCGGCACCCGGCGGGCCACGTTGAGCTGTCCGCCGATCTCGTCCGCCGTGTCGAACAGGGTGACCGCGTGCCCCCGTTCGGCCGCCGTCACCGAGCAGGCGAGGCCCGCCGGGCCGGCGCCGACCACGGCGACGCGTTTACGGGTCCGGGTGGGCGAGAGCACCAGCTCGGTCTCGTGGCAGGCGCGCGGATTGACCAGACAGGAGGTGATCTTGAGGCTGAAGATGTGGTCCAGGCAGGCCTGGTTGCAGCCGATGCAGGTGTTGATCGCGTCCGCCCGGCCCGCCGCCGCCTTCGCGACGAACTCCGGGTCGGCCAGGAAGGGGCGCGCCATGGAGACCATGTCGGCCCGGCCGGAGGCGAGGATCTCCTCGGCGACCTCGGGGGTGTTGATGCGGTTGCTCGTCACCAGCGGTACGGAGACCGCGCCGCGCACCTTCTCGGTCACCCAGCTGAACGCGCCGCGCGGGACGGAGGTGGCGATGGTGGGGATCCGTGCCTCGTGCCAGCCGATGCCGGTGTTGATGATCGTCGCGCCCGCTGCCTGGATTTCCTTCGCGAGCGTCACGACCTCCTCCAGCGTCGAGCCGCCCGGCACCAGGTCCAGCATGGAGAGCCGGTAGATCAGGATGAAGTCGCCGCCGACCCGCTCCCGGACCCGGCGCACGATCTCGATGGGGAGCCGGATGCGGTTCTCGTAACTGCCGCCCCAGCGGTCGGTGCGGTGGTTGGTCGCGGAGACGATGAACTCGTTGATCAGATAGCCCTCGGAGCCCATGATCTCGACGCCGTCGTACCCGGCGAACCGCGCCAGCTCCGCCGCCCGGACGAACTCCTCGATGGTCTCCTCGACCTGCTCGTCGGTGAGCGCGTTCGGGACGAAACCGCTGATCGGGGCCTGGATCGCGCTCGGGGCCACCAGATCCGGGTGGTGCGCGTAGCGGCCGAAGTGCAGGATCTGCATCGCGATCCGGCCGCCGGCCTCGTGCACCGCCGAGGTGATCTCCCGGTGCTGCTCCGCCTCCGCCTCGGTCGTCATTTTCGCCCCGCCGGGGAAGGAACAGGCCCGCTCGCTGGGGGCGATGCCGCCGGTGACCATCAGGCCGACGCCGCCCCGGGCGCGCTCGGCGTAGAAGGCCGCCATCCGCTCGAAACCGCGCTCGGCCTCCTCCAGGCCGATGTGCATCGATCCCATGAGCACCCGGTTGGGAAGGGTGGTGAACCCGAGGTCCAACGGGCTCAGCAGGGTCGGGTACAGGCTCATGAGGTCTCCTCCGCACAGGGTCGTCGGGACAGTTGTAGACCACGGCCAAGCGCTTATGCAACAAGTTGCACAATGATCTGCGTCGCATCCCCGGCCTTGCGGCGCCCGGTCCGTGCCCCGTACGGCGTACTCGGCCGCGCCCGGCCGCCACCCGCCGACGAGAGTGGGAGCCGTACCCGAAACCCCCTCACCCCGGGAGTCCTCATGGTCTGCGTCAACCGGCGTGATCTCGGTCTGCTCGCCCTGCGCGTCGGCACCGGCGCGGTGCTCGCCGCCCACGGCAGCCAGAAGCTGGCCGGCTGGTTCGGCGGCGGTGGCATCCAGGGCACCACGGCCGCGATGGAGGCGATGGGGTTCCACCCGCCCAAGCACAGCGCCGTGGCCGCCGGACTCGGTGAGGCGGGCGGCGGTGTGCTGCTGGCCCTGGGCCTGGCCACCCCGGCGGCGGGCGCGGCGGCGGCCGGGGCGATGGCGGGCGCGGTGGCCGTGCACGCCCCGGCGGGCTTCTTCGCCCAGGGCGGCGGTTACGAGTACCCGGCGTTCCTCGGCTTCACCGCTGCGGCCATCGGGCTGACCGGTCCCGGGCGCTACTCCGTGGACCACGCCACGTGCCATGTCTTCGACCGGCCCTGGATGGTCGCGCTGGCCTTCGCGGGCAGTGCGGCCGCGGCGGCCGCGGTGGTCGGCAGGCGGGCGAAGGGGCAGGCGGAGCGGGCGGGGGAGGAGTCCTGATGAGCGAGGATCCCTCGCGGGCTGAGGACCCGCGGGCTGAGGCCCCGTCGCGGTCCGCCGGCCCGTCCGGCGCGGCTGACCCGTCGCGGGCTGCGGACCCGTCGCGGGCCGCCGACCCCTCGCGGGCCTCCGATCCGTCCGGCGCGGCTGCCCCGTCGCGGGCCTCCGACCTGTCCGACCCGGCGGACCCCTCGCGGGCCTCCGGCCCGTCCGGCGCGGCTGCCCCGTCCCGGGCCGCCGACTCGTCCGGCCCGGCCGGCCAGTCCCGATCCACCGACCCGTCCGGCCCGGCTGACCCGTCCGGCCCGGCCGGCTCGCCTCCGCCCGACGTCCGGTCGCCGTCCGACCCGCCCGACCTGTCCCGGTCCGACGGCCGGCCCCCGTCCGGCCCCGGGCAGGGGCCCCGGCCCGGCCCCGGTCAGGGAGACACCCCGTGGCAGCGCGCCGACGGCCCGGCCGCCCCCGCACCGGTGCCCGATCCGGGCAGTCTCTGGGTCACCGGCGGAGTGCTCCTGGCCGGAGTCCTGATGCTCTGCCAGGGCGTCGTCGCGGCCCTGGAGGGCATCGCGGCCCTCGCCGACGGCGACGTCTACGGCGACGTCGGCGAGTACCTCTACCGGATCAGCCTCACCGGCTGGGGGTGGATCCACCTGGTGCTCGGCATCGCCGTGGCCGTCACCGGGGCCGCACTGCTCAGGGGGGCGCGCTGGGCACGCGTGGCCGGCATCCTCTTCGCCTCCCTGAGCCTCTTCGCGCACTTCCTCTTCCTGCCGTACGCGCCCCTGTGGTCGGTGATCGTCATCGCCCTGGACATCTTCATCATCTGGGCGCTGGCCGCCTACCGGGATCCGGACCCGGTCCCGGTAGGCGTGCGGCGCTGACCGTCCGATCCTCCCCGGCTCAGGGCCCCGGGCCACCACGCCTTCGGCCCGATGTCCCGTACCAGCGCCGGGACGAGCAGCGACCGGACGACCAGCGTGTCCAGCAGGACGCCGAAGGCCACGATGAACGCGATCTGGAGCAGGAACGCCAGCGGGATCACGCCCAGCGCCGCGAAGGTGGCCGCCAGGACGACGCCCGCCGAGGTGATCACCCCGCCGGTCGTGGTCAGCCCGCGCAGGATGCCCTCCCGGGTGCCGTGCCGCAGCGACTCCTCGCGGACCCGGGACATCAGGAAGATGTTGTAGTCGACGCCCAGGGCGACCAGGAACACGAACCCGTACAGCGGAACCGACGAATCCGTGCCGCTGAAGCCGAACACATGGGTGAAGACCAGCGAGGAAATCCCCAGCGTGGCCAGGAAGTTCAGCGCCACGGTCGCCACCAGCAGCACCGGCATCAGCAGCGACCGCAGCAGGAAGACCAGGATCACCAGGATGATCGCCAGCACCACCGGCACGATCAGCATGCGGTCGTCCTCCGCCGTTCGCTGGGTGTCGTACTGCTGTGCGGTGTAGCCGCCGACCAGGGCGTCCGACCCGGGGACCGCGTGGACCGCGGTGCGCAGGTCCGCCACCGTCTCCTTGGCCCCGTCGCTGTCCGCCGCGTCCTTGAGCGTCGCGTCGACGCGGACCTTGCCGTCGACGACCAGGGGTTCGCCGCCCGGCCGCCCGCTCGCGCTCACCGGCGCGACCGAGGACACCCCGTCGGTGCGTTCGGCGGCCTCGGTGACCTCGGGGAGCCGGTCGGCCGCCGCGATGATCACCGCCGGGTTGCCGGAGCCGCCGGGGAAGTGCTCGCTCAGCGTCTCCTGGGCGGCCACGGACGGGGCGTCGTTGACGAAGATCTCGTCCAGCGGCACGCCCTTCGAGGTGAGCGTCGGGGCGAACGCGGCACAGGCGATCAGGGCCGCCAGGGTGATCGCCCAGACCTTGCGGGGCGCCCGGTCGACGAGGGCCGCGACCTTGTGCCAGATGCCGTGGCCGCCGGACGCCTTGTCCTCGGCCGGCTTGGGCTTTGCCGGCCAATAGGCGGCCCGGCCCAGCAGCACCAGCGCGGCGGGCAGGAAGGTGAGGGCGCTCAGGACCGAGCAGACGATGCCGATCGCGCCCACCGGACCGAGGGCCCGGTTGTTGGTGAGGTCGCTGAGCAGCAGGGCGAGCAGCCCCGCCGCCACCGTCGCGGCGCTCGCCGTGATCGGGCCGAAGGACTCGCGCAGCGCGACGCGCATCGCGGTGAACCGGTCGCCGTGGACGACGAGTTCCTCCCGGAAGCGGGCGGTGAGCAGCAGCGCGTAGTCCGTCGCCGCGCCGATCACCAGGATCGACAGGATGCCCTGCACCTGACCGTCCACGCGCACGATGTCGTGGTCGGCCAGGACGTAGACGATCGCGCAGGCCAGGCCGAGGGCGAACACCGCACCGAGGATGATGACGAAGGGCAGCAGCACACTGCGGTAGACCAGCAGCAGAATGACCAGCACGGTGATCAGGGCGACCCCGAGCAGCAGCCCGTCGATGCCCGCGAAGGCGTCGGACAGGTCCGCCTGACTGGCGGCAGGTCCCGCGAGCTGGACCGTCGTGCCGGACACGGACGCGCCCGCCTTCTCGACCTTCTCCAGCACCGTCGGCAGCTCGTCCCCGAGATTCGGGCTCAGCTGCACGATCCCCTGGAGCGCGAGGCCGTCCTCGGAGGGCAGCGCGGGGGAGGGTTTCCCGGCGACGCCTTCGCTCCCGGCGAGCGAGGCGAGAGCGCCGGTCGCGGCCTCCCGCTGCTCGTCGCCCACGGGGGCGTCCCGCTCCTTCGAGGTCCAGACGAGGATGACCGGCAGGGTCTCGTTCTGCTGGAACGCCTTCTGGGCGTCGATGACTTGGGTGGACTCGGCGTTCTGGGGCAGAAAGGCGGCCTGGTCGTTGGTGGCGACCTCGCCGAGCTTCCCGGCGTACGGTCCGAGCCCCCCGCCGATGCCGAGCCAGGCGATCAGCAGGACGACGGGGACCAGCCAGCGGACCGACCGTGCAGGGGTGGGCATGTCTCTCCCGAGGGGTGGAGATGTCTCATCGGCAAACAATCTCAATCGTTGAAATACATTACGGGACGGCTCCCCGGGAGATCCGTACGGGGGTGGTTCCGGCGGCCCGTCCCCTCATGGACGCACCCGGGCGGGCGGAAACTCAGCGACGCGCCGGGGGAACCTCGGCCAGCTCCTCGTTCATCGCGGCGAGGAAGCGCAGGACGGTCGTCAGTTCGCCCTCGCTGAAGCGCGCCCTGGCCCGTGCCGTGGCCTCGGCCAGCGGCATGAAGTAGTCGCGGGCGACCGTGCGGGCGCTCGCCTCGTAGTACACGTGCACCACCCGGCGGTCGGCGCTCTCCCGCGCCCGGCGGACGTGCCCGGCCCGCTCCAGCCGGTCCAGGCAGGCGGTCACCGCCCCGGAGGTGAGGCCCAGATGCTCCCGCAGCGCCCCGGGCGTCAGGGGCTCCGGGGCGTCCAGGATGGCCCCGAGCGCGCTCACGTCGGTGGGGTGCAGTTGCTGGTTCACCGCGAAGCCGTGGGTCATCCGGTTGATCTCGCCGTTCATCCTGCGCAGCTCGACCGCGAACGCCTGGAGGTCGGCGAGCGGTGCCTCGGCATCCGAGGCGCCGCTCCGGGTCGATCGGTCCTCGGCGCTGGTCACGCCTTCAGCGTATAGA